>JBGSUP010000255.1:0-3724 GCA_041753485.1 Akkermansiaceae bacterium | reverse complement strand
CGACGAGGTCCGCGTGGGCCCGGCGGACCGTGCGTGGCCGGGCTGGGTCTGGGCGGAGGACGCCGCGGGCAACGACGGTTATGTGCCGGAAGAAATCCTCAAGCCGCTGGGCGACGGCCGATTCGCCGCCCTGCAGTCCTTCAATCCCGCAGTGTTGGCGATCCGCCGCGGCGATCATCTGGAATCCGTGCGCCAGATTCACGGCTGGCACTGGTGCCGCAACGACCGTGGCGAGGAAGGCTGGGTGGCGGGTTACCTGCTGCGGCCGCTGGCTTGAAACCGCCCCTCATTGACCGGGCTCCCGCCACGGCACTTCCTTGGCATCCTTCCACAGTTCTTCCAGGCCGTAGTAATCGCGGAGTTCATCGTGCATCACGTGGACCATCACATCGATGAAATCAAGGACGACCCAGCGGCTGTCCGCCTTGCCCTCGGTGTGCACCGGTTTGACGCCGTGTTCCTCCTCCATCTTGCCGGCCACGTCGCGCAGGATCGCGCGCAGCTGCGGCATCGAGGAACCGGAGCACACCATCATGAAATCCGTGAGATTGGAATGCCCGCGCATGTCCCAGATCCGGATGTTCTCCGCCTTGGTTTCATCCGCCGCCCTCGCACACGCCACGGCCAGTTTTTTTCCCTTGATCGCCATAAATCCCCTGTCCGGGGAGCGGCACCCTAGGGGAGCCGCCATCCTGCAACAATCAAAATTCGCCGCCGAAGCCAGGGCGGCGGGATCCGTCAAATGAACTCGTTGAGGAGGCCTTCGATCATTTCCTGGCGGCCGCTGGCCACCATCGGTTCGCCATTGGCAAGGGCGTAGGCCTCGAGCGAGGCGAGGGTGGTCCTGCCGGCCTCCACCTCGGTGCCGATGCCGCTGTCCCACGATTGATAACGCTGTTTGACGAACTGATCGATGCGGCCGTCCGCGCGGATCGCCGCGGCGGTCTTCAGGCCGCGGGCGAAGGCGTCCATGCCGACGACATGGGCGTGCACCAGATCGACCGGCTCCCACGATTCGCGGCGGCGCTTGGCGTCGAAATTCAGCCCGCCGGTGGTGAAGCCGCCCATTTTCATCAGCACGAGCATGGTCTGGGTGGTTAGATAGAGGTCGGTCGGGAACTGGTCGGTGTCCCAGCCGACATTCGGCGTGCCCATGTTGGCGTCGATGCTGCCGAGCGCGCCGGCTTCGAAGGCGACGGTGAGTTCGTGCTCCATGGTGTGTCCGGCGAGGGTGGCGTGGTTGGTCTCGATGTTGAGCTTGAAGTGTTCCAACAAATCATACTCACGCAGGAAGTTGAGGCAGGCGGCGGCGTCCGAATCGTATTGGTGGGTGGTGGGTTCCTGCGGCTTGGGTTCGATGTAGAACTGGCCGGTGAAGCCGATTTCCTTTTTATAATCCACGGCCATGTGGAGGAAGCGGGCGAGGTGGTCGATTTCGCGCTTCATGTCGGTGTTGAGCAGCGTGGTGTATCCCTCGCGGCCACCCCAGAAGGTATATCCCTCGCCGCCGAGGCGGTGGGTCACTTCCATGGCCTTTTTCACCTGCGCGGCGGCGTAGGCATAGACCTGCGCGTTCGGGCTGGTGGCGGCACCTTGCTGATAGCGCGGGTGAACGAACAGGCAGGCGGTTCCCCACAACAGTCTCCTGCCAGTGCGCTGTTGCTCCTCCTCTAACACATCCACCACCGCGTCGAGCGCCTTGTTGGACTCGGCGAGGGTGGCGCATTCCGGCGCGACATCGCGGTCGTGGAAACAATAGTAGTCGATGCCGGTTTTCCGCATGAAATCGAAGAACACGCGGGCGCGGTTCCGCGCGTTGGCGATCGAGTTCGTGCCATCATCCCACGGGTGGGCGGCGGTGCCCGCGCCGAAAGGGTCGGCACCCGTTCCGCGCATGGTGTGCCAGTAGGCGCAGCCGAAGCGCAACCAATCGGCCATCGTCTTGCCGGCGACGATTTCGGTGGCGTTGTAATGTTTGAAAGCGAGTGGGTTTTTCGAGCCTGGTCCCTCGTAGGACACGGCTTCACACGGAAATGTGGTCATGATGGTGGATGCTTGAGGGTTGTTTGGACACGAACTGGCGAGGCAGGCACCAGCCATGCGAAACTATCCCGGAATCCACTGGCGCTGCCACCGCAAAATCCGGTAGCTTGTTGATGAAATGCGACAGGCAACCCGGGAACCCTCGCGGCGGATCGCCGTGGTGCAATCGTCCGTCAATGTCCGGCGGCTCACGCCCGGCTTCGCGCCCTTTGCCGGGATGGGCTACGATTTCTGGATCATCGATCTCTACCGTCAGCCTGATTTGCTGCTCGCCAGCCTGCGCGAATGGAAACCGGGTGCCATCATCACCGAATATCTGCCGGGCCTGACCAATTCGCTGGTGGCGCTCGGCTGCCCGGTGATCCTGGTGCCTTCCGACCAACCGGTGGCGGACGCGTTCCATGTCGACATCGATGATCTGGCCATCGGTCGGCTTGCCGCCGAGCATCTGCTTTCCCGCGGATATCGGCATTTCGCCTTCGTCGGCCGCAGCGATGCGCATTATGCCAAACAACGCCTGGAGGGCTTCCAGTCCGTGGTCGGCAGGGTGCCGGTCTATTGGGAGGAATTCCGCAACTGGCGGCAATACGACGAATACTGGCGCGACCCGGATGAGGACATGGTCGGCTGGCTGACTACCCAACACACTCCGCTTGGCATCTTCACAGCGCACGATCCGACCGGGCGGCATGTTTTGGAAGCGGCGGCGCAGGCTGGGTTGGAGGTGCCGTTCACGATCGGGGTGATTTCGGCGAATGACGATGAAACGGTTTGTGAAATGGCGAGGCCGGGTTTGTCGAGTATCCGATTGCCATGGCGGCGCTTGGCGGCGGAGGCGGTGCAATTGGTGGAGGCGATCCAGCGTGGCAGCGGGCCGTCCGGGCCGATTCTGGTGCCGCCGCTGGAGATAGTGGCGCGAGGTTCGAGTTCCTACGAGGCGGTGGGGGATCCGGTGGTGAGGCAGGCGATGCAGCGTTTGGTGGCGGAGATTTCCACGATTTTATCCGTGGAGCAATGGGCGGCCAAGGTAGGGGTTTCCCGGCGGGTTCTGGAGCGGCGTTTTCAAGCGGCCCTGGGGCGTTCGCCGCATGCGATGATCCGTCATGAGCGGGTGGAGCGGGCGAAACATCTGCTCACCAACACGGAGTTGCCGGTTTCCCTGATCGCCGAGCGCTGTGGATTCCAGAGCAACGAGCGCTTGACGGTGAATTTCCGCGAGCGGACCGGAGTGGCACCGGCAGGTTACCGGAGGGATTCCCGCTCGAAATCCCGATCCCGGGGATGATGCATGGCCCCCCCGAATGAAGGGCCTCCATGACCTGCGCGGCCGGGAATCTTTGCCCTTTCCACCCGGCGGATTCCGCTGTTGGTTCGGTCCGTCACCATGCGTTGTTTTTACTCCGAGGATCTGGAACTAGAACTGCCGTCGGGCCATCCGTTTCCGATGGAAAAATTCCGCGTTTCCAAAGACATGCTGCTGGAGGGCGGCGTCCTCCGGCCCGAGGAAATCGTCGAGGTCCGCCGCGCCGACACCCACTTGTTGCAGCGCGTCCACGAGTTGGAATACATCCGCAAGATCGAGTCCGGGCTGTTAGGGCGCAAGGAGCAGATCCTGCTCGGGCTGCCGGCCACGCCGCAGTTGTTCACCCGCAGCGCCACCGAAGTGGAGGCCACCCGGCTG
>JBGSUP010000254.1:0-17368 GCA_041753485.1 Akkermansiaceae bacterium | reverse complement strand
GGCGAACGCCTGCGCCGCCGCACCCTGGCCGGGGCGGTGGTTCCGATGCGCCAGTCGTTGCGCCTGGCAATCCTGCCGTGGCGGAGGCACGGGGTGGCCAGCCCATATATGATCGACCTTCGGCATCAACTGATCGGGGCCGGCCACCAGGTCATCATGGCGGAGCGGGGTCTGATGGAACTGGGAATGGACCTTGGCCGGGTGCGCCGTTTGGTATCCAAGACGGGGGCAGACGCATGGCTGGTGCAGGCGGCACCGCAGGAAATCCTGAAGTGGTTCGCGGAGCAGCCGTATCCGGTTTTCGGTTTTCTCGGCAGTTTCGGTGGCCTTCCCATCGCGGGCACGGGACCCGATGTGGGGGATGCGCTGCGCGAGGCGGCCGCAGTGCTGGTAGGACAGGGACACCGGCGCATCGTCATGATTGGGCGTCCCCAACGCCGGATTCCCCAGCCCCAGTATCCGGAGACGTGCTTTCTTGATGCGCTCGATGCGCAGGGAATCAAAACGGGAGACTACAATTTCCCGCTCTGGGAGACGAATAGCATGGAAGGTCTCCACAGTTGCCTCCACTCGTTGTTCGGGGCCACCCCACCGACCGCGCTGCTGGTCCAAGAGGCGAAGGTTTTCGCTGCGGTGCAGCAATTCCTGGCGGCGCGCGGCCTCAGGGTGCCGCGGGATGTGTCGCTGGTGTGCGGCGATGACGATCCGATTTTCGAATGGCAGATTCCGAGCGTGGCGCGCTTCGAGCGGGACAGCGCGCCATGGGTAAGGTGGGCCGTGCGCTGGGCCGGCAACATCGCCCAAGGCAAGCAGGACCGGCGGCAATCTCGTCCCAAGGTGCGCTTCAAGCATGGCGGCACCATCGGACCGGTGCCGACCCCGCGGTGAGGGGAGACCGGCCAATGAAACCGGGGATGGGTGGGGAGCGCCGGTTGAAAGCGGCGTTGAAGCCAGACAACAATCCCCCTCCGCCCGGCAGGAAGTGGACAGCCTGCGAGAGCGGGGCCACGGGAGAATTTCCTGATTCGCCGACAAGTCCCGCCTATGGTTGCTTCCACTCCCGCCTGCGTCCGCGGAACCCGCCCGGCGGGCGGCCCATGATGCGGGTGAACTGGCGGGTGAAGAACTGCACGTCGCGGTAGCCGAGTTCGGAAGCGATCTCCTCGATGCCGCAGCGGGTCATGGTGATGAGTTCGACCGCACGGGTGATCCGCTGGTGGATGACGTAGCGGGTCGGGGACAGGCCGGTGAGCGAGTTGAACCAGCGCGTCAGGTTGGAGCGGGAAAGTCCCGCGCACTGGCACATCCGGTCCACCGGCCAGTTTCCGCCGGGATCGCGGCGGATCGATTGGATGAGCGATTCGATTTGGATCTGCACCGCGGGTTTGGCCGGTCGGTTCAGGTTGCCGAGAAACAAGTGATAGATCGCATGGATTGCGGCGCGCGCCTCGCGCCTGGACTGCGGATCGTCATTCAAGCGGCATTTCACCGCATGCTCGACGAGGGATTCCATCAGGCGGATTTCATGAATCTGGCAATGTAGCGGGTGGGTGGCCCGGGCGTCCGCCGTGATCCGGTTGAAATGGGCGGCGAAAATCGTGAACGGCTGATCGTCGAGGGCGCGACCGGTGATTCGCTCGCCGGGCCGGAAGAGGAAACAATCGCCCGGGTTGATCGTGTAGCTGCGGGTGCCGGCCTCATGGTGGCCATGCCCTTCCACGAAGTATTGGAGCGTGTGGACTTCGACCTCCACCTGCCAGTGCCAGCCGCGCATGCCGCGCAGCAGGAACGGCGAGGGAAGGACGGGCTTCTCCGGAAATACCGGACGCCCCGCCTCATACTGCGGCGTGTGCTGCCAGCGAATGATGGGGTCATTCATTTGAGGTCGTAGTTCCTTTCCGCCTGGAATACCACGGGGTTGGAGGCGTTGCCAGCCTTACCGACATCGGATTTCCTCCGCCACTGCGGGGCAGTTCATTGATGCGGACTGGGGTGAAGGATCTACGTCACTTTGAAGGTATGCATGGTGCCATTCTATTGGCACGGGGGATGCCAACAGGATGAATCCATATCAAGTAACTTAAATTCAATGAATAATGGAATCTATAGGTTGAAAGCCCACTTCCCAAAATCAACCTGGATTGATGATTTGATCTCATTTCGTTGAAGTATCTGCGGAAGATTCGGGAGGTTTGCTGGTGTTGAACGCGGTTTCGAAGTCGGCGGCGAGGGTGATGATTTCCTCGAAGCTGGGGGTTTCGCCGAAGAACATGGGACCGAGCATGGCGGCGTAATCGGACTTCCAGTCGGCGAGTTGATCCGTAGGAGGGACGAGACGGAAGGTGCCGGGCTTATGGGTGGTGTAGTTCACCCATGAGAAGCGGAAGAAGAGTTCACGGTGTTCAGCGACGCGTTGAAAGAGGGCGGTTTGCGCCAGGGCTTTTTCGCCGATGCCAGCGCGAAGCAGGCACCAGAAGTCGTAGTAATGGCGGGCCATGCGTGATTTCCGCGACTTGCCGGGTGGCCGGAAGGTTTCTTCGTGAAGGAGGCAGGCTTTATCCCAGAAGGTGCGTTCTGCGGCGAGCACGCGGACAGGAAAGGAAGGCTCAGGATCGAGCTGCGGAAAGTGTTCGCTCACATAGGGCTGGATGGGCTTTTCCACATGCGGCCAGTCATCGGAACGTGCACCGAGTTCGATTTTGACGACGGGGCGGACATAGTCGGCGGCGCTGGCCGGGAAGGCGGTGGGGTAATGGAAGAGCAAGCACTGGCCGTCTGGCATGTCGGGATCGACTTCAAGTTTCCAACCGGCTTCACCGAGAGCCGCCTGAATGCGTGAAGCGAATGCAGGTTGGAGTGTTTCCTGGACCCACTGGCGGCATGCGTCCATCAGGCCTTCGAGGCGGGCTTTGCGCTGTTTGTTAGAAGGTGCCTTGTCGGGAGCGTCGTCACCGCCGAAGCCAAGAACCTCCTTGTCCACAATCAGATCGATGTCCTCGGAGAAGCGCTGGATGAGTTTCCATGCTTTCGATAGAGAGGTGCCGCCCTTGAAGGTGAGATGACCGCCGATGTCCGGATGGGAGAAGAGTTCGCGCAGCGTCCAACACACCCAGAAGTCCTTTTCGACACCGGCCGCGTCGAGACCCATCGCCCGGTTCACCTCGACAAAGGCATCAAGTTGATCGGCCGGGGTGAGTTTCAGAAAGGCATCCATGATCAGGCGGCGGTGGGATCTTTGGCGAGGTGGTGGAAGATGTCAGCAATCCATGCGGGGGCGCAGGCGGCATCGGCGAGCAGGCCGGCGCGGTCGGACGGGGACAGATTGCGGCGGAGCGTGGAAATGACGTCGTCGTCCACGGCGCGTTTGCCGAGCCAGCGCAGGGCGAGGATGACCTGCGCGCTCTTCGGGTTTTTCGTGGAAACGAAGCGCGGAGAAATGTGGCGGAGGACGATTTCCGATTTGCCACTGCGGATGCGGCGGCTGGGGCCGGTGGTGAGGTGCCAGCTGCGCATGGGAATCTGGTCGCTGAGGCCAAGGACGTTGGCCGCGTGAGCACCGGTGGGAAATACGTCGCCGCCGGCTTTGCGTTGAACAAGATCCTGCATGGCATCGTAACTGGGACCAAGTGGTCCGAGCGCAGGATGGTTCCTGGGCACGTGGTAGAGACCGCGGCCCGCACGGCGGATGGAGCCATTCTTGCAGTTGCGGGAAAGCGCCTTGTCCACCGCCGCGCGGGATCCCAGATCGAGGAAATCCTGCGGCGTCCAGACGTGATCCTGCGGCCCGGACCGGATGCGGTCGAGGATGGCGGCGTCGATGGAATCGGCGTGTTTGTTCATTGAACGAGGGATTACGTCAGAAAATATGCATGGATTTCTGACGAAAGAAAAGAGGATTTTTGGGTAATCACGGGAGATTACGGCCTTTGAGTAACTGGTTGATCGCCTGGGCAGACCGGCGGCGCGTTCACGCAGTGGGTCGAAACCACGCCACCCGGTGCCGGCCCGCCGCCACATTGGCACACGAACGAGGATGAATGGTTCTTTGTGCTCGAAGGCCGGGTGAGCTTCCTCACGGACGGCACCTGGCATGAAGCCGGACTTGGAGCCGCAGCCTTCATGCCGAAAAACTCGGTGCATGGCACCCGCATGCAACTCCTCGTCACCGCCTGCGAGATCCATAACGGTGCCGCGCCCCAGACCGATCCGACCCTTGGCGTCTGCCTCGACGCCGACCGCCTAGACCTCGGCCGTGTCGGCATCACCCCGGACCCAGCCCGGCTCTCCACATCCACCGCCCGCGACATCGCCACCAGACTTGCCTGGCACGAGCTTGATTCCTGATTCCGCCTATTTTCCTGCTTGCTCACCAAGTGCTCACAATTTACTCATTGCCCTGAGAAAATTCAATGAAGCGCTCCCAACTCTACTCCCAACTGCTTTCCCGGGTCCGCGAGCCACGGCGCTTTATCCAGGTGCTGGCAGGTCCCCGGCAGGTGGGGAAAACCACGCTGGCCCGGCAAGTCATGGAAGCCTCCGGACTTCCCGCGCATTACGCCTCCGCAGACGAACCCACCCTCCGCGACCAGGCCTGGCTGGAGCAGCAATGGGATCTCGCCCGCCTCAAAGCCCGCAATCACCCGGAGGGCGCCCTGCTCGTGATCGATGAAATCCAGAAGGCCGCCCGCTGGCCGGAGGTCGTGAAACTGCTCTGGGATGCCGACTCCCATGACGCCACGCCCCTGAAAGTGGTGCTGCTCGGCTCTTCGCCCCTCCTCATCCAATCCGGCCTCACGGAGAGCTTGGCAGGCCGCTTCGAAACCATCCCAGTTCCCCACTGGTCCTTCGCCGAAATGCAGGAGGCCATTTGTTGGGATCTGGAAAAATTCCTGCTCTTCGGTGCCTATCCCGGGGCCGCTCCCCTGGCGGACGATCCCGACCGGTGGCGGCAATACATCAACGACTCGCTGATCGAAACCACCCTCTCCCGCGACATCTTGCTGCTCACCCGGGTGGACAAGCCGGCCTTGCTCCGGCGCATGTTCCAACTCGCCTGTGCCTATTCCGGCCAGATCCTCGCCTATCAGAAAATGCTCGGCCAGCTCGTGGACGCCGGCAACACCGTTACCCTTGCCCATTACCTCCAGCTCCTCGAAGGCGCGGGCATGGTCGCCGGGTTGCAGAAGTTTTCCGGAAACCAAATCCGCCAGCGCGCCTCCAGTCCCAAGCTCCAAGTCCTCAACACCGCCCTCATGACCGCCCAGTCCGGCCGCAGCCCCGATGCCTGGCGCACTGATGGCGATGCCTGGGGACGCCTGATCGAATCCACCGTCGGCGCTCATCTCGTCAACACCGCCATCGGCTCCGAAATCTCCGTCAGTTACTGGCGGGAGCGAAACCTTGAAGTCGATTTCGTGCTCCAGCGCGGCAATGCCCTCGTCGCCATCGAAGTCAAGAGCGGCGGTCGCAAGCAAACCCTACCCGGCATCGCCGCCTTCGACAAAGCCCACCATCCCACCTGCAAACTGCTAGTCGGCGGCCAAGGCATTCCCATCGCGGAATTTCTCCAAGCTCCGGCCTCCCACTGGCTCGCCGATCAGCAGTAGCGGAGATCATCGGTCGCCGCTTCTCATTCTCCATCAAACATCCCTTATGACACAAACAAGTCATCCGGGTCTATCTGATACTTGGGATTGCCCCGGCTGTCCGTTTGGTTAGCATGAGCCATTCCCGCATCAGGATGAAAACCCGCGCCCGCAAAACCTCGTCGTCTACCAAGAAACCTGCCGCCAAGCAAAGCGAGTCCGCCCAACGCGACGGCAGGACCAGGCGGCCGATGCACCGGATTTACGAAATCCACGCGCGCATCTGCAGCGGGGCGCTGCCCAACTGTTCCACCCTTGCGCAGACGCTCGAAGTGGACCGCAAAACCATCCAGCGCGACATCAGTTTCATGCGCGATGCGCTGGGGCTGCCCCTCGTGTATTGCGACGACCTGCACGGCTACCGCTACGACGGGGATGTTTCCGATTTCCCCGTGTTCGAGATTTCAGCGGAGGAACTGGCGACCCTGTTCTTCACCCGCAACGCGCTGCACGGCATCCGTGACACGCGGCTGGCAGAGGCTCTCAGCGCCACCTTCGCCAAAATCACCCGCAGCCTGCTGGGTAAGATCGAGTTCACTTGGGCGGACCTGGACGCGGCGTTTTCGCACAAGTCCGTGCAACAGGACCCGAGCCAGATCAAGTGCTTCGGCCAGCTCGCCAAGGCGATTCTTGATCAGTCGGAGACCGCCTTCCACTACCGCAAGCTGGAGGGGGAAAGCGCGGAGCCGCGCAAGGTCCAGCACCTGCATCTTGGCGAGGTGGATGGCGGGTGGTATCTCATCGCACACGATCTCGACCGCGGCGCGCTGCGCACCTTCGCACTGCCCCGCATGTCGCGCTGCCGCGTCCTGCAGACTCGGTTCGAGCGGCCGGCGGATTTCAACGGGGCCGCCTATCTGAACCGGTCGTTCGGCGTCTGGAATGTCGCGGGGGACGATACGCGCCATGTGGTGAGGATCGAGCTGCGCAACTACGCCGCGCGACTGGCCCAGGAACGCCGCTGGCATCCGACCCAGGAAATGACGGTTCCCGCCGCCGCCAAGTGACTGGTCGGCGACCAGCAAGCAGGGGAAACCGGCGGCGTGAGGCATCCACCGGCCGAAGAAGGCTCGGGTCGTGGTTGAGAATGACGCCTATTGCACAGGCATTTCCATGGTCTGAATGCATTCGTTGCAAACGACTTATGAATGATTCGTGGTGGAACTGCGCCCGTTTTGCACGGAAATCGAAGCCTCCCGGCAGCCGTCCACACCGAAAACCGCCGCCGACAGCACCGACAACGCCGACATAAGGGGCTCGGGGCCGGCAAACCACCGCAACGCTACCGCAAGCGGGCGGCAACGATGGCGACAAACGAAGTCCGGCGGCGGCAATACGATCTGTCGCTCCGGCAGTTTCGGACGCGGCGGCGTTGACCAATTCGCCTTCTATCTGAGAGGAATCTCAGCTTCAAAGCCCGTTGATCCGTTTCAAAACTGCCGGAAGGCTGCCGGAAAAAATTCTGCCACCCCTAACAAAAAAGGAGCCTCTCGGCTCCCTAAGTCATTGAAAACAAGAATGGTGGGCAGAGCTGGATTCGAACCAGCGTAGGCGTTAGCCAGCAGATTTACAGTCTGCAAAATAACAAATCCATCCAAAAGCAGACCAATAAAACACGCGTAAATCCCTTATTTATCATTGTTTTCTTTTTCATTGCGTTGGTTTCGATTGGCGTCCGTTGACGTAATTTAATGCGTTTTTAATGCACTTTTTTCTTGCATTACTGGCAGATTATTGTCTGCTTGCTTCATCAATTTCCCCCTGAAATTATGAAGACTGAATCAAAGAACGCATTACCAATCATTGAACGGAACGGCACGTTCATTCTGCAAAAATCTTTCCAAGGCGTCGGACAAAAGCAAATCCGGTTAGGAAAAGACAAGCGCGCGGCGGAGACGCGGGCGCGGCGGTTCCTGGCTACGGCGGAGGTCAACGGCTTCGACGCCGCCTATGAGGAGCTGAAAGGCCGGAACGTCCTAAAGAAAGGCGACGACCCGACCATTGACCAAATGAAGGAATTGTATCAGGCGTTCCTTAGCCAGTCCGGCAAAGTCCACGATCCACGCACGATCAAGACGAACCTCAACCGGCTTAAAAACGTCATGGTCCGCTGCGGATTTCCTACGGTGGGAAAAATCGACAAGAGCAAGATTTTCGCCGTTTGGTTTAAGGACACGCCGAACCCAAACCCTTCCCAGCGGCGCACATTCTCCAGCGCCATGCGGGCGGCGGCAAGCGTCTTCAAAGTTTCGGCGATGGCGTATTACGCCAGCCGGGGGCAGAAGTTCAAAAATCCCTTTCTGGGGCTGGAACTTAGCAACCCGAAAGTTGAGGCTTACCATCCAATTTCTGAAAAATTGCGGAAAACCATCTGGGATGACTGCCAGACGGAATTGCCCGGAAATCAGGCCATGATCGTAATTTGTGCGCTGGGCATCGGGATGCGCCGCGAGGAAATCGAAGCGGCGACGACCGAATGGGTGTCGCTTCAAAAGGACAAGGCCATCATCCAGATTCAGGAGGAACAAGAATTCATCCCGAAGGCGGGCGAAAGCGGACAGGTGCCGTTCAGCCTCGAAACCTACGAAATCCTCATGCGCCTGCGCGGCGATTCAGAATCCAAGTATCTAGTCCCCCACTCCGAAAAAAAGCCCACGGATCGGCTTTTTACCCCGGCGACAAAGGTTTGCGAATGGTTGCGGAAGAAGGGCCTTAACCGTCCCAAACCCCTCCAGACGCTCCGGCAAGAAATGGGAAGTCATGTCGCCAAATCTCACGGTATTCTGGAAGCGTCCAAAATCTTGCGGAATGATCCGCAAGTCTGCGCCGTCCATTATGCAGGCATCGCCGAAACCCACACCGTGGACATGGGCGGCTCATTCAAAGACCCCGTCGATCCATTGGAAGCACTGGCCGCGCAATTCGGGATGACGGTGGAGCAAATGAAAGCGAAGCTCGGAAAACCAGTCAAAGCCTCTCCAGCTTCGCCGCGCTCAACTCGCTCCCGTCAAACTTAAAGCCTTTTCCAACATTGATGATGGGCCGGATACGGCCGTCCAAAATCATGGCCCTCAGCTCCCAATAGGTGATTCCCCAAAGTGCCGCCGCTTCCTTCATCTTATAAAGGCGCATCGTCGTAGGCGCGTGCGCTGTCTCGTCTTCGATATTTTTCATCGCCTTTAGTTTTGAATGTGTTTATGCGCCCCGCGCCAAATTGACGGGCGGGGCGTAGCTTCAGCGGTCCCGGTCGGGGCCGTTCCTCGCCTGAACGCGCTCGCACTCAACTTCATCGAATCTCGCCCGCTGTCCCCTGAGATATTCTTCCAGGGATTGGCGTTCCACAGGCTCGGGCTTATGGCCGTAGGCTTCGATCAGACGGTCGGTTTCTTCTTTGTCAAAAATCAGTCCCAGCGATTTTTCGTTCATGGCGTTAGTTTTTCAGTTCGTTGTTAATCCAGTCAGACAAGCGTTTCCGGCCTAGCATGATCCAGTCGCCGATTGTGGAGGCGGGGACATTCAGCCGGGTTTCAATTTCCTTGCAGGTAAAGCCGTATCGCGCATGAAGCCAAAGGGCTTCTTTCTGCGGGCTGGTAAGTTCAATTCCGGGATACTCGGACCAGAATTTATCGCGAAACGCGCTTTCATCCTCGGCGGTAAAGGCGTGGGCCTGTCTCTGCGCCGGAACCTCCGGCAGCTCATCGGCGAGGATTTCACCGCGCCGGGCTTTCCGTCGATAATAGTCGATGAACAGTTGATAGGCTTTTCTCCGAAGGAGAGGCAGCGCATGGATTTGGTCTTCCTGAAAATGGAGCAGGACATGCCGCCACAAATCTTGCAGAAGATTTTCCGCGTCCTGATATTGCCGGGTCAGCCGGAAAAGATAGTCGCGGAGGTAGGTGTGGTAGTCATCGACCGACTGCGTAACGGCGATCAGCCGTCTTTCAAATACGTCGTCTGTTGGCTCACCGGGGGCTATTGTTGCGCTCGCGTCTTTCATGGCTGCTGGTTGCTTCTGATGGCCTATACGAAACCCGGTGGCCGTCCATCCGGTCGATCCGAAAATTTTTTGGCCCATCGATCAAAACTGCTGCCCCTCGGGATGGGGTCTATTCAAAACCGGGTCGTCCGAAACGCTTGCGCCTCGGAGTGATTCCTGCTGGTTTGTCCCATGCCGACTGAAGTTGCAGAAGTTGACCGCCTCCGGGATTACCTAAACGGGGTAATGGCTCGCGCGGACCATCACGCCAATAACGTTAACGAAATTGCCTTGGCGGTCGTGGGCGCAATCATCTGGCGCAAGGACGCCGCTTCCATCGAGGTCATGGAACATAACGGCGAATTGAAGAATGTTCTGTGGGTATGGATCGGTGGCTCCAAATACGCCTTTTCCTACTCCCACCCCAACGGAGCCATCGAAATCCGTCGACGGACTACACGAGGAGCCGTCCTTCATTCGGTTACGAACGCCACTTCGTTGTCGGAAGTGCGCACCATATTTCAAAGTCTATAATCACCTTTCTCATGTCCAAAACCGAATTCGCCGACTATAAATTTACCGTTAAGGAGTTCGAGCCTAGTGCGTCGGGCAATGCCCGAACCTTCCTCGCTTGCGAGCCGATGACCGAAGAATTTTCCTTTTTCGATGACAACAAGGGATTCCTCTCGATTCACCTGAAGGAGGGAATTGACGTGACCGAGGCCGCCGAAATCGCCCGCTACCTTCAATCCAAAGTGACCCGCTTCGCGATCACTACCTTTTGAGCGGGCGGGCTTTCGAAAGCTGGAACATCTAACCGGATTTCAATCTCACCCCATTCCCCGGTCAAATGGCCGCGTATCCCGCGACCGCACCCGGCGCGGCGTTCTCTCGTGCGGCTCATCGTTCCTCTCGCGCACTCTCTCGATGCTCAGGACCAGCTTGTTTTGCTCCTGCACCTGTCGGCCTTGTAAATCCGATAGCTCCCGCGCCCCTTGCTGCTCGGCATGGGAAAGCCCGTCGCGATAGCGGATCATGGCGTCCTTGTAGGTTTTGACCTGGCATTGCAACTCATGGCGGTCCTTTCGAGTAACCCCGAAGAGCCGTTTCCACCACGGCGCGTTCTCGATCTTCTCCCGCAAGTTCTGAATGGCTTCCTTTTTCTCCGGCAATTCGTAATACCGGATGAGCCGCTTCTTGGTGGCGGCGATCCTTTGCCGGACCTCTTCAGAGACTCTCTCGCGGTCTTCGCCTTGCCGCTCGGTGAGAGCCGCGAATTGGGCTTCGGCAAGGCGGTTGAAGGCGGCGCGGTCCTGTTCGGTTTGCCGCCGTTGTTTGGCCGGTTTGCTGGGCTTTCTTTCCGCCTTGCGGGCGGGCTGGCTCCGGGTGGTGATTTCGTCGGCGTCCGGCAGGGCGCCCGCGTCGATGTCATCAAGCCGCGCTTGAATATCGGCGGCCTTCACGTCCCGAAGAACGCGGGTGGGATTATGGGCCTTCCCGTGGGGGTCCACGATCACCAGCCGCTTGCGGCCCCGCGCCAGCGTGTAGCCGCGCCCCTGCAAGGCGGCTCTGAACTCTTCCCCGCAACTGGTGGAAGTCCAAGCCTGCTCTATGTGCGGATCGGCGTAGAGCGTCGGTTCGCCTTCCTGTCGCCGCGCGTGGTTCTCCGCGCGGCGGCGGCAATAGATTTTTCCCTGTTTCTGCTCATACTCCCGCGCGAAGTCGGAGAATTTGCGTTTTGAATTGCTCACGTCACCGGCCATGCCGGTAAGAGGGTGAACGCGGTTCACGATCACATGAACGTGTTTCTGCGGCTCGTCCGCATGGGACACGATCATCGCTTCATGCTCCTCCAGCCCCAGCGTCCTGATGGCGGCGCGGGCGGTTTCTAGCATGTGTTCCCGGTCGGGGGTCTGTTCCGGGTGCCATGCGAGGGAAAAGGCGAATACCGGCTTTTCCAGCTTCCGCCCCGCCCGTGACTGGCCGGACGCCTCTTTAAGGCGTTCCTGGACGCGGGCGGTGTAGGCCATGGCCCGCCATGCCTGATCCGGGCTGCGGGCGCTCATGTTCTCCATCTGCGCCCATTCGATCCGCTCGCTCGTCTCCGCGCCCTTGTCGTGGAGATAGTAGCGGAACGCGCCTTTGAAGCTGCTGCCGCCTCGGGTAACTTTAGGAACCATTTTCTTCGCTATCCTCCATGGCTAGGGTGACGATCTGTTCTATGGCGTCGCACAGCATTTGCAGGCGCGGGGACACTCGCCCGAAAATATGGGCGTTTTTCACAAGCTGATTCAGGTTGTGGCCGATCTGGTCGATCCGCTTGAGGAAGGCCGGATCGCAGCGGCGGGAGGTCTGGACGACCAGCTTCCGCCCGCCCCGGCGGGTGAAGCGGCGGGCGAGTTCGTTTGGCGGCAGGCCGGTGCGCTGGGCAAGCGCGTCCAGCCGGTCATATTCCTCGTCGGTGAGACGGAATATGATGTGCCGGCTGCGGCGGGCGTCAGCGTTTTTTTGCGGTCGAGCCATGCGATGATCCGTTCAGAAAAAACGCCTCGCGCCAGCGACAGCCGCGCCTCGCAAAATGCGACGGCGCGGTCCCGCAGGGGGATCCAACGGGGGGATTACGCCCCCCTTGGCAAGACAGTTTTTGTTTACATAAACGCATCTTGCTATCCCGCTATCCGGTCACTTTTCACTTTCCATAATTCTATCAGAAGTTGCGCTTTACGGCAAGATGCTCGCGCCCATCGAAAACCCGCGTATGTGACCTCCTTCTGGCGTTTCACGGCACGCCTAATAAGCTTGCTTGGCGCTCATCCAGTAACACGAGCGCCAGGGGGAAAAAACAGACTACCCACGATCGCCGAGCCGGGGCGTCATGGCGACGAATGGTCATCCTCATTGCCCCATCCCCCCAAGCGAAGGTCAGTTCTCAAAGCAGTTCTCGCGCAATCCTCTCTTTCGTTGGCAAGGGGCAAGCCCTTCTCCACTTCGTTTCGATCCTGCGGATGCCTCCGCCAAGTCTCGCGCTGTCCGTCCTGCGTGAACTGAAACCAAACGCTTGAGGAGAGCTGACCATGAAAAACCTGACCATTATCTTCAACCACAACGCCCGCGCCAAACGCCACGCCGATCTGTGGCTCCTTCTCATGCTGCTGTTCATCCTGATCGAACAACAGCGCCGCGTGTTACGCGATCTCAGGAAAGCATACGACCGTATGCCGTCCCCGCGATAACCCGGTTTAACGCCCGCCGTTGACGGTCCTCCCCGGACCGTTAACGGCTCGTTAACTGGATTCTGGTAACTTATGAGGGGTAAGGGGCTATGTATGAGCGGCGACGTTTCAGAAACCAAAAATGGTCTTCCTGCGGAAGACCAGAGAACCAGTATACTGGTTGACGCTTCGCGCGTGAACATGGACGCGCTGTCGTTCATGGCCCAAGTTCCCGCCAAATACTTGAGTCTGATGGGCGGCATTGAATCTCAACGCGCGGCTCGGCAGGATCAACAGCGCGACGAAACGAAAAAGCGCGATCAGGACTTCGCCGACATGGCCGCTGAATTCGCTCAAATTCGTCAGCAGGAAATCGACAATAATGTTCTCAAGCTGAATATCGGCGGCGAGGACATGGATATTTCTCAGGGCGATTTACGTGAGGTCATGGAAAAGCGCGTGAAATCTCTTCGAGAGGAGCGCGAAAAGATGGCGCGATCCGGAGCCAGCGCCGACAAATTGGAGCGTATGGACAACCTGATTGACCAGTATGATCCGCTGATTGACGACCTGAAAAACGGGAAAGCGGACAGAGTAACCATTGAAGCCGTTCAGGAGCTAGCGAAGCAAGATCCTGAACTGGCCCGTGAAATCAAGCGGGCCAATAGTCAAAATCACGACGTGGCGCAAACGCGCACCACGTCGTTCTCAGCGGAGGCTTTCGCAACTGGCGCGGTTTCTGGCTCTTTATCTCTCAGAGAAACATTCGCCAAAGGCGCGGCGCCGCAGTCAGAGCCTGCGCCGGAATCAGCGCCTTCCGTTCTGCCGCCCAAACGCAATCTCGATTCAACTTTGGATTCGATGGGTTTTTAGGCCTGACCTAAATCATTCCAATTCCTGACATGCCTTGATTTCAAACCGGGCTTCGCGCCCGGTTTTCGACAGGGACATAAATGCGACCAGATATTCTTCGGTATCTGAAAGCAGCCAGTCAACCTGACGCAAGGCGTCCTCTTCCGAGGCGACATCGAGAAAAACCACGCCATCATTTGCAGTCGCGGAATCGCAGGAAAGCGTTCCCGAAGCGACGGGGGCGGACTCAGGACTGCCAATATGCAGGGAAACATGCTGTGAAACCGGCTCTTCTTGGGAGCGACTGATGGCGGAAAAATCGGGTAATCGGTTCATAGCGGGGGTGGAGTAGGTCTTTTAGAATCCATTGCCGCTTCCTGCGCAATCCCAATAGCAGGTCATTTTCCAGCGATTGCTTTATGGGAGAAATCGTCGCCGCTGGCGACGATGACGCACGCGCCTGAAATATCGACAGCAAGGGCGATAAACTGACCGTCTCCTTTCACGAAAATATCCGCGAAAGCCGGTTTTAGGGCGGCAGCGTCAAAAGTCTGATTTTCGCTCTTCTTCCCTACTTGGCCTTCATACTTCTTCATCAGGGCCTCGTTCTTGGCGAGGCCCGCTTTGTCGCCACTACTTGGAAGCCGCGCTCGCTCCTCTTTCAGGCTCTGAATCCGCTTCTCCAGGAGTCGGCGGAGATCGCCTTGGGCTATCTCCATTTCACCGCTGCCAAGGTCGATCTTCACCATGTTCGCATCAATCTCACGCTGACGACGCGCCCGCGCCGTCTCCAGCGCGGAGCGAAGAATGAAATTCGTGTCTCCCGAATATCGCCTCTCAAACCCGGCCTTGATGATGCCTTGCGCCGTATCGGGATAATACGCCGCGCCGCAGGCCTTGAGCCGTTGGATCACGGCTGACGCCTTCGCCCGGTCGAATGAAGTCATGGACCGGGGCGACCGGTCGGCTCCCTCCTGAAAGCCGCTTCCGATCAGGAGCGTGCTGCCAAGCTTTTCGTCATCCAGCGCGGAAAGCGTCCATTCCCGGTCACTCTTACGGAGAGTGACCATTAGGGGGGACGTGCGCGGCGAAAGCTTTCCCGACGCCGGATCGGCGTCAAACAGGGTTTGCATCCCCTGCGCGATGCGCTCTTGTCCTCCGCTTTTGAGCGCGGCGATCAATTCCGCGTGCGGTTTGCGGTCCACCGGCTCAATGCCGGAAGCGCCGCCGAGAGCGGCCAACCCGCCAAAAGCCAAGGCGGCAATTACCAGTGAATATCCAATTTTTTTCGTCTTCATCCTGTTTCTTGGGGGTGGGGGTTCCGGTAGGATGGCGTCCGGGATGTCCCAGAATCGCCAATTTTGGGTCACGAAACAGGAGGGGGCCCCGAGTGAAGCGAAGCGTTGCCGAAATCGAAATCTACGACCCCAGAGGCAGGCGTAAGTATTTGACGGATCAGGAACGGCGGCGGTTCCGGGCTTGCGCGGACAAACTGCCCGCGCCGCTGCGCGGCTTCTGCTTGATGTTCTTCTTCACGGGCCTGCGGATTTCGGAGGCATTGGAATTAACCTTTGAGCGCCTGGACGCAGCACAGGGAGCGGTTTTGATCCGCACGCTCAAGCGGAGAACAAAGACCCATTTTCGCGCCGTGCCACTTCCCCGCGCCTTTCTGAAGGAGCTGCAAGCCATGTCAGCGGGGAAAACTCCGGAGGAACGGCTTTGGCCGTTCTCCCGGCGGACAGGATACCGGCACATCAAGAAATTGATGAAAAATGCCGGGATTTCGGGGCCGCACGCCTGCCCCAAAGGCTTGCGCCACGGCTTCGGGATCGCCTGCGTCCAGAAGAACATTCCCCTACCCACCGTCTCGAAGTGGATGGGACACAGCTCGATAGCCACGACCGCCATTTACCTGAACGCCATGGGTGACGAGGAGCGTCAGTTCGCCAAGAGAATTTGGTGACCATAACCGATTCAGCTTGAATAGCCGACGAAAAATGAGAGCCTCCCCTGTCACAAAATTGGCGAAAGGGAGCCACGGCAGCCCAACTTGACATTCCTTGGGGACAAGTGGTAATTTCGTGCAAACAACATCACAAGTATGGCAGGTGCATTGATGGACAGAGAGTCAGGTGACGAGCGAAAGAGACAATCCTTTTCAGCTTCGAGAAAGTACGCGCTTTTACCGCGCCCTCTGGACTCGCTGCCTTCACTTTCCGAAGTGATTGCCCGAGCGGATAAGACGTTCGGAGAGGTGGACGCCAACATCGAAGCGCTCCGTCGGCTTTCTACAGAATCGCCGAAACCTTAGGCTGGAACCTAAGCTATCCGATTGAATCTACCTAAGCAAAATGCCCGCGTCTTCCGACAGATTGAATGCGCGGATCGATGCCCTCATCAATGAGGAGTCACGGCGGGCCTCCGATTGCCATACCCGTTCGCTCCAGCTCTCGATAAAAAATCCGGTGAGCTCTGATTTGGATTCCGACAGCTCCCTGACAACCTACGACACCTTCCTCGCAACGCCCTATCAGCTTGCGGTCATTTGCGGACTCATAACCAGCCACTATCTAGACGCGCTCAATCGGGTATCAGGAAGGCTCACCGAATCACGTGGAAGATACTTGGACACGTTTGAAAGAGCCGAGAAAAAGAAGCTCATCAAAACCAACCGTAATTCTAACGTCACAACAGAATGCCATGTCGCGATAACCGAGAAATGCCGCGACGATATCGGCAACATTTTCGATACCCTCTCCATTCTGACTGGTGAAATCTCACCTCACGATTTGAATGATTATGACGCCACATTAGTTTTTCCTGATCCTTCTTTCGAGGACAGCAGGGACTATCACCCTTTTGTGGAGGGGGCTGAAAAACGGGCCAGGACGATTGAGATTTTTTCAAATGAGTGGTGCCGGATTGATTCATCAATCACCGCTCAAATGACGGAAATACGTAGTTTGGACCAGCGGGAATTGGAGTTGCAAACGCTTTTAAACGAGCGGGCGGAGGCCATAAGAACCCGTGTGGGAAATTTATTGACGCTACTTGGCATTGGCGTGGCGATTGCAACCGCTCCCTTCGTTGCGTCCAAGTTGAGTGCGCCCGATGGTGACAAAATGAAGCCAGTGCAGCAACCCGCAACTCCTTCAGAAAAATCAGAGGAACGCTAATCAAGTCAGGCGCGGTTGATCTCGGCAATTTTCGATATCGAGCCATTCTGGCTATTCTTGCGACTTTTCGTCTTGACGAAGACGGCGCCAGTTGATTCTTCAGACTTGTCACAAAATGCGGCGTCCCCCCGATTATGCCTTCAATTTTCAACGGGTTAAAAGATCGATTGTCAGGAGCACCTACAGGCGGCTCCAACCCGGAGCCCGTGGAGCTACACGCGGGATTTCCGAGAGGCTGTGGTGATGGGCACGCATCGGTGGGGCCGAGCGCTCAATTCGAGCCTGAGCAACAAATCGCAGAGAATGCCTCACTGCAATTTGGAGTAGCCAATCAAGGCGGGCAAGTATTCCTGGGAACCGTAGGATTGAAGCGGTCCCGCAAAACGGAGCCAGTGTGTAAGCTATGGAACTGAGGGGTCCGGGGTGGTAGAAACCACCACCGAACCAATGAAAAGAAAGAGAAGAACACACAGTGCCGAGTTCAAGGCCCGCGTGGCCCTGGAAGGC
>JBGSUP010000253.1:0-3374 GCA_041753485.1 Akkermansiaceae bacterium | reverse complement strand
GCGCCGCAAAATCCAACGCATCCGCGACATCGGCCTCGGTGCTCCAGGCTACGACGAAGTGGATGAGGAACTCCGCGAGCAAGGCCTCATCTGAGCCTGGATGCGCATCGCAATCACAGGAACCACCGGCCGCGTGGGTGCCGCCCTGGCACGCCACCTTGCAGCCCACCACGAAATCATCGCTCTGCCTCGCACACTTTGTGACCTGGCGGATCCGGCATCCCTGAACAAGGCCCTCGATCCTCTGGCGTGCGACGTTTTCATCAACCCGGCCGCCCTCACCAGTCTGGAAACCTGCGAGGACGATCCGCGCCTTGCGATGCGCGTGAACTCCGCCGCTCCCGGAAAAATCGCCCTCTGGGCCGCCGCACGCGGAGTCCGCATGATCCACTTCAGCACCGACTACGTCTTCGGCGGCGAAACCACCCTGCCCCTCACCGAGGCCATGGCTGCCCGGCCGGTCAATGCCTACGGCCGCAGCAAACTCGCCGGCGAACTCGCCGTGCTCGCCCATCCCGGAAATCTCGTGATCCGCGTTTCCTGGGTCTTCGGTCCGGAAAAACCTTCCTTCGTGGACCAAATCTTCGATGCCGCCCTCGCCGACCTCCCCCTTGCCGCCGTCGCCGACAAACTCTCGCTCCCCACCTCCACACGCGACCTCTCGCTCTGGGTCGCCGCCCTGCTCAAAACCGATGCCTGCGGCATTCTCCACGCCTGCAATTCTGGCATACCGATCAGTTGGCATGGCTTGGCCGTGGGGGTGGTCCGCGAAATGACCGCCCGCGGGGTCTTGCCAAGCTGCCCCGTGGTCGCCGCACAAGTCCTCGCTGAAATGCCGGGTTTCCGGGCCCGGCGGCCACGTTTCACGGCGATGGACACGCAGCGCTTGTCGGCGCTGCTGGGGCAGGCCCCACGCTCCTGGTCCAAAGCCTTGGCCGAGCACGTGGCGCTGCGCTGCGCCTCGCGTTGAGACCAACCGGGGTCGTGGCACCCTAGAGAATCTCGACTTCCCGGCCGAGCGCGGATTCGTAGATCTGATGCAGCAGGAAAGTCTGCCTGGCCCCGAGTTTCTGACCAAGCTGAGCCAGCACATACATCCCGATCGCAAGCGACAGCATCGTGACAAAGATCCACAGCCCCCATGGGCGCATGCCGAGAAACCATTGGCAGCATCCAAGAATCGCCGAAAACAAACCCACCGATCCCACCACCAGGTAACCATAGAGAAATGAAGACCACATGTTGGCATTCGGACCGTAGGTTCCGCGCACCAGCGTTTTGCCGTCCTCAAGCGCCTCCAGGCTGAGATTCAGCCGGGGTGTCCAGAAATGCCGGTCCGCCTCCGGGATCCTCAGGCAAATGAACCCCGGAAAACTTTTCACCTCGCAGCGGGATGCGTTTTTCTCCACTTGGCCGACGATTTTCGCACGCGCCTCCTCGACCCCCACTTCGAGCAAATCGGAAAACCCTGGCCGCAGACGGAAACTGCTCATGGCTTGCCAGCTTGGGCAATCCGCCCGACCTGTCAACAATCCGGAATCAAGAGCCCTCCTCCGCCGGAAGCTTTCGCGGGTCCGCCAGTTTCTCCGGCGCGGCTGCGGCAGGCAGCAAGCCACCTGAGCGAGCGAGTCCATCCGCCGCGGGCCGGATGGTCATGCGGATCCAGCCACTCTCCGCCGCTTCCGCAAGCGCGAGGCCGAGTCGGCTGGCTGCGGGCTTCCCGGGATTGTTCAACTTGTGAACCTTCCAGACACCGCGACCGGAAAACCCGGCGTCCAACTGCAACACGGCTCCGGAACCACCGTCGATCAAAAAACGAGCGGTCGTCTCGTTCGACCGCACGAAATGCCAGTCACCGAATCCGACCAGCGCGGTGCCGAAGGACGACGGGTTCCCGAAGCCGAAGCGGTCCTCAATCACCAAGCCGCCATCGCCATGGCGATGGTAAGTCCACCGCCGTTCAAGCCGGGTCAAACCCGCACCCGGATAGGCGGATGCCAGATCGATCGTCACCGTGTCGCGCGCGTTGTTGAAATCGGCGGCCAGCACCTTGCCGCGGGCGGCGGCACCCTCCGCCTGCAGGAATCCCGCGACGACCGGGACGGAGTGACCGAAAGATCCCATCACCGGCAGGCGGTAGCGATCCCGACTGAAGGTTTCCGCCCGGTAAACCATCGCCCCCGGATCGGCGATCACCTGCTTGTCCTTCCAAACGACCACGGTCGTCCCAATATCGTTGTGGTTGTGGTGCTCGGCATTGTGGCCACCCTTCCATGCCACCGCCATGCCACCGGCTGCGGCCGGGCGTGCCACACAGACCCCGCTCTCGGGAAACCACGACCTCAGACCAAGCGCGGGGTCCTGCTTGCCCGCCGCCACCGGCGCGCCATCGCGCACGGCCAGATCCATCAGCTTGAAATAGATCAGCCCCGTGCCGCCGAGCGCCCCCGTCGGGCTCCCGCTGAAGGGACGCCTCGAAATCCGCCAGCGGATCAAATCAACCAACCGGGCGTCCGGCCGCACGTGGAGGCTGCAATCGGCGAAGGCCGGATACTTGCCGTTCGAAATTTCGAGCTTCGCGGGCGCCGCGGCAATCCGGCGCACCGCTTCGGCCTTGAACAGATCGATCGCGCCATCGCTCTGATCACGCAGCAATTCCGCAAGCAGGGTGAAATGACTGAAACCGTAGTTCCAATAACCCAGTCCTTCGGTGCAATAACCGTCCTCCGCGAAACCTGATAGAAAGACCTTCATGTTCGCCACCGCCCACTTGACCCCCTTGGCGCGGACTTCCGCCGATGGCTCGGTGGCGAAAATGGCGCCGAGCGCCCCCGCAGTGCACACCGCGTTCCAGTTGTGATTGGCCCGCATCCACGAATGGCCGGAAACCACTTCCTTCGGCGCCGTGCCGTCGATGGTATCGAGCACCGGTCCGGTAAGTCGGCGGGCAACATTCTCCCGCATCAGGATGATGGTTTGCCGCGGCAAAAAGCCATCTAACAACCAAGCCGCAAGCGCCATCTGATAGCCGTTCATCGCCACGCCGAGATCGGCGTGGGGAGCCCCGCCCTTGAAGACACGGGCGCGCGGATCATGGGCGGGAAGAACCCACGATGGATCGGCACAGAGGCTTGCCACGGTCTCCTCAAGCGCCTTGATGAAGCGTCCCTTGCCCTCAAGGCACTCGCCCATGACGAGGCTTTGAAAACGTTCCCAGCGCGCTGAATTGATCTTCTGATAGCGTTCACGGTCGCCGTTGGTGGTGAAATCAAGGTAGCGTTCACCATCAAAGGCGGGCATCACCTTCGCAAGCTGTTTTTCAGCACGGAGAATCGCATCACCAGCCTCCGGAGCCGCCGCCAGTCGGCCCCACC
>JBGSUP010000252.1:0-9781 GCA_041753485.1 Akkermansiaceae bacterium | reverse complement strand
AGGTATCGACGTGCAGGCCCGCCGGCAGCCGTGCGGCGATAAGCGCGGGATCGACCGGCCAGTGGAGAAACAGCAGCCCGGCCCAGCGTTGGCGCATCACAGCGAAGCCGGGCGGTCTTTGGCGGGCGGCGAGACGTTGGTCCTGGCTGGGAGGCATGGCGGACAGTGACACGGTTTTTCCCCGGCGCAGGCGATTTCATGTGCTGGCCCGCGCCAGCGGGGTGAATGCAGGCGATTTGAGTCCATGCTTTCTAAGCGCTCACGCTGTGCTTAGTTTTTGTGTCGTAGAGCAAGCAAGCCCGGAACAACCCAAGCGTGAAATTGACATCACTTCTCCCTCCTGCCCTTGCGCTGGCCATCGCCGGCAGCTGGCTGGGCACTCAGCGCAAGTCGATCTCCGCGCTTGAACAGGAATGCGCCGTTTTAAAAAAAGCCATCGCCGCCCGCTCCCCCGGTGCTGCCGCGGATTCGCCACAGGACAAGCCCTCGCCACCCGCGAAGGCGGCAAAAGAGAAGGAGCCGATCGACTGGAGGAAAGTCGCCGCCCAGTTCGCGGAAATGGAACAGGCCGGCGGCATGGGTGACATGCGCACGATGATGCGTTTCCAGCAACGCATCCAGTCGATGACCCGGGAGGAACTCGTCGCCGCGCTCGATGAAATCGCCGCGCTCGATCTCCCGGAGGAAACCCGGAACATGCTGCAACAATCACTCCTCGGGCCGCTCATCCAAAAAGACCCCGAACTCGCCTTGAATAAATTCATCGACCGCATTCAGGAAAGCGATGGAATGATGAGCTGGCAGCTTGCCAACGCCATGCAGCAGTGGGCGAAAAAGGACTCTGCCACGGCAATTGCCTGGTTTGACCGGCAGATCGCCGCCGGGAAATTCGAGAGCAAGTCGCTGGACGGCAAAAGCGGGACGCGCCTTCAATTCGAGGGCAACTTGATCCATATCCTGCTGGGAACCGATCCCGCGGCCGCAGGACTGCGACTGGCCGCGATGCCGGAAGACCAGCGGAGCGAAACCTTGTCGCAGTTTTCCTTCCAGCAACTCAAGGATGAGGACCAGCTCGCATTCGCCCGGCTCGTTCGCGAACAGGTGCCGCAAAAAGAACAGGCCGCGGCGCTCGCCCGGCAGGCGTCCCGTTTGATTGGAAATGACGGCTACGCGGAAGTCACCGGGTTTCTCGACCGCATCCAGGCAACTCCCGCCGAGCGCGGTGCCTGCGTCGCGAATGCGGCCGAATCCAGTATGCAGAAAATTTCCCGTCAAAAGAAAGTCACCCGCGAGGATCTCGATGCGATGCGCGAATGGGTGACCGCCCAGGCCCCCGAAATGACCGGCTCCGTCACCGGCAAGGCCCTTGCCAACGCCTTGCAGGGCGGCCGCAAGCTGGAATTCTCCGAAGCCGCCGACCTCGCCGTGCAATACCACGCCGCCAGTGGCAACGACGACGTGCTCTCAACATTCCTCGATGGCTGGCCCGCGCGCAACAACAAGGAACAAGCCCGCGTCCTCGCCGAAAAGATTTCCGATGGGAAGCGCCGTGAGGAAATCCTCAAAAACCTCAACTAAGCCCTTTTATGAAAGTCTCCATTGCCGCCTCCATCCTCATCCTGCTCGTCGCCGCGCTCTTCGGCTGGAAGAATCAGCAGCGCTTGGTCACTGTCCGTGAGAGCCACGCGGAACTCGCCGCCACAGCCGGCCAACTCGGCATCGCCATCGATCCCTCCCACCCCGGCGATCCCGTCCGCATCACCAAGCGCGAGCGGCAGAACAAGGAGGCGGATGCCAAGGCCGCCGCCGCCGAGTTCATCGCCTTCGCCCGGGAAATCGAAGCCATCGAGAAAAATGGCGGCCAGCGCGACGAGGCCACGCAGAAAAAGGTCATGGAATTCCTCGACCGCATGATGTCGCTCGACTCCGCGCAGTTGAAGATCCTCATCGCCGAGGTCCGCGCCGCCAGGGATCTCAAGGACGAGACGCGCCAGGGCCTGATCGGCTTTTCCATCATGACCCTCGCCAACGATCATCCGCAGGCCGCGCTCGCCTTGCTCACCGAGTCATCCGATCTCTTCAAAGGCGAAGGCATGGGCAGCCACGTCATCTCCTCGTCACTTGCCAAATGGGCCAAGGACGATCCGATGGCAGCGCTCGAATGGGTCCGTAAACACAGCGCGAAATTTCCCGATCTCATCACCGACGACGCCAAGCGCGGGTTGATCTCCGGCGCCGCCATTCAGGATCCCAAGCTCGCCTTCAAACTCATCGGCGAGCTGGGAATCAAAAACACGTCCAGCGTCATCTCCAGCGTCATCTCCGGCATCATGAACGCCGCGAAAAACCCGGCGGATCGAAGCGCCACCATGGCGGCGCTTCGCGAGCACCTCGCCACCATTTCAGACGAAAACGTCAAAACCGAATTGACCGGCAGAGCCATGCACGACATCGCCAACATCGTAGGCCGGGAATCCTTCGAATCCGCAAGCAATTGGATCGTAACGACCGACCTGTCTCCGGAAGAACTCGATCAAGTCGCCGAAGAATTAACCAGCTCGATCAAGAGCGGCGAAAGCGGAAAATGGGTCGAATGGCTCGGCGAGAACCTGCCTCCCGAAAAGGCCGATGAAAAAATCCGGAACATGGTCAGCAACTGGACCCGCAACGACTATCAGGCCGCCGGCAAATGGCTCACCACCGCCCCTGACGGCCCGACAAAAAACTCCGCCATCCGCAGTTACGCCGAAACCGTTTCCCGCTACGAACCCGAAATCGCCGCGCAGTGGGCGCTCACCCTGCCGCAAGGCAAAGACCGCGACCAGACGCTCGAATCCATCTATCACTTATGGCCCAGGGCCGACCCGGCAGGCAGGGACGCCTTCAAACAAAAACACGGCATCAAGTGACTTATCCGGAAATCGCCGCCGCTTCGTCCTTGAACCAGCGGATCACGGCCGTTCTGCAAACAGGATGCAGATGGGTGCCGGCACATTGATCACGCTCCTGGTCCGGTAGGTCAGCACGCCTGATTGCGGGTTCACCTGATGCACCGAGACGGTGTTGGAGTCGGCCCCCGCCGCAAGCAGCCATCCGCCACCGGGAGCCAGGTTGATATTGCGTGGAAAGGCCCCGCGGACCGGCTGCACCTGGATCACCTCCAGCGCCCCGTTTGCGGGATCCGCGCGATACACCGTCACCGAGTCATGGCCGCGATTGGATGAATAGACAAAACGTCCGCCCGGATGAACCAGGATTTCCGCCGCCGAGTTGAATGCCTCTCCCGCCTTCGCCTCCTCGCTCAAAGCCGGAACGGTTTTCAGGCGTTGTGCGGTTCCCTCCTCCGCATCCCAGGCAAAAGTCGTCACCGAAAGTGACAACTCATTGAGTAGATAGATGAATTTTCCATCCGCCGAAAACTTCAGGTGCCGGGGGCCCCCTCCCGGCGGCGCTTCCGCAATACCATGCGGCTCGATGGACGGGCCACTCAAATCCACCTTGTAAATCACCACCTTGTCGATTCCGAGATCCGGCACCAACGCGAATCTGCCGTCCGGTGAAAACCCGCAGTAATGCGGATGCGGGGATTCCTGCCGCTTCGCCACCACCCGCGAACCGCCCTCGTGACGCGACAAGCGGGCGCTACCCAGCCGTCCTTCCGGATCAAGCGGAAACATGGCCACCGACCCTCCACCATACTGCGCCGTCAGCAAAAACCGGCCCGAAGGATGCACCGCGACATGCGCCCCGCCGCCATCACCGGTCGGCGCGCGATCAAGCGGCGTCAGTCCGCCATCCTTGCCGATGCGATAACCCGCCACTCCGGGGCCACCCTCGAATTCCGCAACCGCGAAAAGTTTGTCGCCATCCGGATGCAGCGCCAGAAACCCCGGCGAAGCCAGTTCCACCGCACGTTCCGCCTTGCTCAATGCGCCGCTTCCAGTGTCAAACCGGGCCCGGTAAATCCCATCCGCCCCGGGCCCCCCGGTGCCGAAATACACCAGCAACTCATCAGCCCGCAAGGCAGGCGCGGTGAAACCAAGGAGGGCGATCAACACCATGTAGGGCGCTTTCATCGCCGCATTCCATAACACCCGCTCTCCGTCAGCGGCAAGACCAAGCCCATTTGACTTTCCCTCGACTCATCCTCCGTGCCCGCCCAAGCTTGGGCCATGAAGCGATTGTTCCTGCTCGACGGCATGGCTCTGGTTTACCGCGCCCATTTCGCGCTGATCCAGGCTCCCATCCGCAATTCCAAAGGCGTCAACACTTCCGCGCTCTTCGGCTTCATCAACACCCTGCTCGCCATCCTCGAAAAAGAAAACCCGACCCATATCGGCGTGGCCTTCGACACCTCGGGCCCCACGCCCCGCCACCTGAAATTCCCCGCCTACAAGGCGCAGCGCGATGAAATGCCCGAGGAACTCGCCGCCGCCATTCCGCATGTGAAGACACTCTGCCGCGCCTTCCACATCCCGGTGCTCGAAATCGACGGCTTCGAGGCGGACGACATCATCGGCACTCTCGTTAAACGCGCCGAACCGGCCGGTTTTGAATCCTTCATGGTCACCCCGGACAAGGATTTCGCCCAGCTCATCTCCAAACAAACCTTCATGTGGAAACCCGGCCGCAAGGGCAACGACCACGAAGTCATCACCCTCGAAAAACTTCCCGAAATCTGGGGCGTCGCGGAGCCGGATCACATCATTGATTTGTTAGGCCTGATGGGCGACACCTCGGACAACATTCCCGGAATCCCCGGCATCGGGCCGAAAACCGCCCAAAAACTCATCGCCGGATTCGGCACCATCGAAAACCTCATCGCCAACACCGCCAAACTCCAAGGCAAACAAAGGGAACTCGTCGAAACCCATTCCGACCAGGCCCTGCTCTCCAAAGACCTCGCTACCATCATCACCGACGTCCCGCTGGACGTGACCTGGGAAGACCTCGTGCTCTCGCCGCGCGACGACGAGGCCGTCAAAGCCCTCTTCAACGAATTCGAATTCCGCACCCTGACCAGGCGCCTTTTCGGCGATGCAAGAGCGCCCATCCCGCCCGCACCGGCGGATGAAGTAGATGATGCCGCTGTTCCCACCCTCTTTGAAAACCTGCTCACCATCCGCGATGTCGATCACACCTATCACCTCGCCGACACGCCGGAGTTGCAGCAACAACTCCTCGCCGGACTCGCGGAACAAGACTCCTTCTGCTTCGACATCGAAACCACTTCACTCGACCGCTTCGCCGCGAAGTTGTTAGGAATCGCCTTCTCCTGGAAGCCCCACGAAGCCTGGTATCTGCCGTATTCCGAATCCCAAACTCCCATTCTCAACGCCCTCTTCTCCGGCCCCGCCGAAAAGATCGGCCACAACCTGAAATACGACCTCTCCGTGCTTCTCAACCACGGCATCGAGGTCAGCGGACCGTTATTCGATACCATGCTCGCCGACACCCTGGTCGCCCCCGAGCGGCGGCACTCGATGGATTATCTGTCAGAAATCCTGCTCAACTACTCGCCCGTCAAGCTTCACGAGCTTGTGGCGGCCGGGTCCGAGCACCAGGCCGATCCGGCGGATGATCTCTTCGATTTCGCCGCCAAAACCAAACCATCCAAGGAGCTCGATGTTTCCTCCATCCCGCTCGATAAGCTCGCCGAATACGCCGCCGAGGATGCGGATGTCACCTTCCAGCTCGCCACGGAACTCCGCCCGCTGCTGGCCGCAGCCGGACAGGAGGAAATCCTCCATGTGATCGAAGGCCCGCTGCTGCCGGTGCTCGTCCGCATGGAGATGGAGGGCATCGCCATCGATCCACAGGCGCTCGGCGAAATCGGCGCGGAACTCCAACAACAGATCGACGGACTCGCGGAGTCCATCCACCGCCACGCCGGCCGCCCGTTCAACCTCGCCTCGCCCAAACAACTCGGCGAAATCCTCTTCGACCACCTGGGCCTCGCCGACAAGGCGAAGAAAACCAAAACCGGCCAATACAAAACCGACGAACAGACGCTCGCCACCCTCGAAGGCAAACACCCGGTCATTTCCGACATCCTCTCATGGCGCGAGGCCACCAAACTCAAGTCCACCTACCTCGACGCCCTGCCCAACCACATCGTTGCCAAGACCGGCCGCATCCACACCCACTTCCACCAACTCGTGGCTGCCACCGGCCGCCTCGCCTCGTCCGATCCGAACTTGCAGAACATTCCCGTTAGATCGGAGGCCGGCCGCAAGATCCGCAAGGCCTTCGTTCCAAGGAGCGTGGGCTTCCCGCCCGCATCTTCCTCCCCCTATCAAATCCTCTCCTGCGATTACTCGCAGATCGAACTCCGCGTGATGGCCGCCATCGCCAACGACGCCACCATGATCGAGGCCTTCCGCAACCACACCGACATCCACACGATCACCGCCGCCAAGGTTTTCGTGATCGAACCGGAAAACGTCACCTCCGACATGCGCCGCACCGCGAAGATGGTGAATTTCGGCATCATCTATGGCATCTCCGCCTTCGGCCTCAGCCAGCGTCTCGCCATCCCGCGCACCGAGGCCGCCGCCATCATCGACGCCTACTTCCGCGAATACCCGGCCATCAAGGACTTCATGGAACTCACCGTCGCCGAGGCCCGCGAGCGCGGTTATGTCGAGACCCTCTCGGGCCGCCGCCGCTATCTCCCCGATCTCAACTCCGGCAACCAGAACATCCGCGGCAATGCCGAGCGCGCCGCCATCAACACGCCCATCCAGGGCACCGCCGCCGACATGATCAAACTCGCCATGATCCGCATCGACGCCCTGTTGCGCGAGAAACCCTACCAATCAAAGATGCTGCTGCAGGTCCATGACGAACTCGTCTTCGATCTCGCGGGCGGGGAGCAGGACGAGTTGGTGCCGAAAATCATCGATCTCATGTGCAACGCGCTGCCACTGCCGCACGGCGTGCCCGTCGAAGTGGAACACGGCAGCGGCCCGAACTGGCTTGCCGCGCATTGAGCCATCTCCTGCCGCAAACCCGCCCCGAGGCAGGGACGTGAAAGGAGAGTGAATGAAGAAGCTCCGCGCATCCCACAAGCATCGGCAGTCACCGAGCGACGCTCCAGAGCGGTTCATTCGCGGTCACGAATCCGGCTGGATGACTCCGGCATGGCAGCCTTCAGCGGCATCAGTTCTCACGCACCGATGATCCCCATCTTCGGGTAGTCCGCGCCGAGGATCGGCTTGAGGTCCGGGGCCTTGAGCCAATCGGTGAGAAGGCTGCCATAGACGCTGCGGAAATCGACGGTGTGCCTGATGTCGCCCTCATGCAGGTCGGTGAGGCTTGGGTGTTTGCCGTGGAGACCGCCCTTGACGGCGGGGCCGGCGATGAAAAGGCAGGAGGCCTTGCCGTGATCGGTGCCGGAGCTGGCGTTTTCCGCCACGCGGCGGCCGAACTCGGAGAAGGTCATGAGCACCACGCGCTTGTCGTTGCCCTGCTGCTTGAGATCCGCGAAGAACGATTTCAGCGCGCCGTCGAGTTGTCCTAACAGCCGGTCGTGGGAGTTGAGCTGCTGGTTGTGGGTGTCGAAGCCGCCGTGGCTGACGTAATAGACGCGGGTCGGCATGCCGCCGGCGATCATGCGTGAAACAAGGTTGAGATTGCGCGCGAGCGGCGTGCCATCGTAACGGACGGTGGTTTTGTGTTTGGCGGCGAGTTCGAGGATTTTCTTCGAGCTCACGCGGGCGTCGAGAGCGACGCGTTCGAGGAAGGCGAGATTGCCCTCGCCGGTGATGCCTCCGGGTTTGCCGCCGGCGGGCATGTCGATGGAGGCACCGGCAGTCGGAGCCTCGTCCATTTCATCCGGTTGGTTGAGTCTGGCGAAAAACTCCTCGGCCTGCGCCTGTTCGCCGCCGCCGTGGATCCAGCGGTAGAGTTCGGGCGAGTTGAGGCAGACGCCGGGGTTTTTCACCGCGCCGAAGCTCTCGGGCTGGGTTTTGTTGAAACTGATGCCCACCGTGGGATCGGCTCCGGGGCAGGCATTGTCGAAATAACGGCCAAGCCAGCCGGTGGCGGAGCGGTTGCCAGTGTCGCCGGTCTCCCAGATCGAGGTCGAGACGAAGTGCGAGCGGTTAGGGTTCGGGTAACCGACGCCCTGCACGATGCCGAGATTCCCCTCCTTGAACATCGAGCCGAGGAAGGGCATCGAGCCGTTGAGACCCAGGTAATCGCTGAGCTTGATGATGTCCTTTTCCTTCTTGGCAATGCGCGGGCGTGATTTCTGATAAGTATCGTCGGCATAGGGGACGAGCGTGTTGAGCCCGTCGTTGCCGCCGGCGAGCTGGAGCACGACGAGGATGGTGTCGTCCCTGCCGGTGACCCCCTGGATGGCGAGGTCCTTGGAGGTGTTGTGAAGCTGGCCGAAGGTGCGCTCGACAAACATCGGCACGGTCCATGCGGCGGAGGCCCCGAGAACGGTGGAGCGGAGGAAATCACGGCGGGTTTTCATGGGAAGAGATCGTGGATGGCAAATGGAATGTTCGGAGGCTCTTTTCTTGTCTCTTGGGTCTTGCACTCAGCATAGCTGATAGTAGGGGGTGCTGAGCATGAGATGGCATAACTCGGCGGTTTCCTTGTCGGTGAAGATGACTCCCTTTTTCGCGGTGGCGTATTCGATGAATGAGCCACGGGCCTTGTCGGGCAGCGGGCCCTGGAAGAAGCGGAAGATGAGGGCGTCCACGAGTCCGGCGGGATTTTCGCGCAGCGGCCGTGGCGCGATTTTCCCGTATTCCGGGCCACTCCAGCCGCGGCCGGCGCGTCTCGGGGCGGGGGCCATGCCCGGGGTTTTGACGCGGTCCATCTCCATCGCCTTTCCGCCCTGTTCGGCTCCCTTGGTGAGGAATCCGGCGAGGTTGTAGCGGGTGAGCAGGGTATTGGTGTTGATCCATGCCTGGCCCCAGTCCCAGCCGGCGACGTTCGGCGGCAGGAACAGGGTCTGGCCGAGTTGTTGCTGGGCGGTGATCGGAAAACCGGCGGGTGGTTCGCCGATTTCAAGTTGTTTGAGCAACTGGACGAGGAACTGGACGGGGGATTTGATCTGCGAGCGGATCGACGCCTCGGCGTAGAACTCGCTGGAAAGGAAAATTTCACGCAGCAGCGGGGCGATCTGATAGTCCGCACTGGAGAGGATCCCGGCAAGGGCGTCGATGGCGGCCTCCGTAGGCTTGTCATAGACGAAGAACTCCCATAGTTTCGCGCTGATGAAGCGGGCGCAGCGGGTTTGTTCGAAGATGAGGTTGATGACATCCTTGCCATCGAAGGGGCCGGTTTTGCCGAAGACGGTTTTGTCGCTTTCGTCCCATTGCCTGCGGTTGTGGCTGACCTTGCCGTTCCTGCGGTCGAACTGATAGCCGGTGAATGCGCGTGCGGCCTCGCGGATGTCCTGTTCGGTGTAATTCCCCTCGCCGAGGGTGAAGAGTTCCATCACTTCGCGGGCGAAGTTTTCGTTCGGTTTGCCTTTCCGCGAGTTCTGGGTATCGAGGTAAAGCGTCATCGCCGGATCCATCAGGATCGCCTGGGTGAGCTGCTTGAACCCGCCCAGGGCGTGACGGCGGAAGAGCTGGTTCTGGTTGAGCATCAGCACCGGCTCCCTGACCTTCTGGATCGAGGTGGCGAAGTGGTCGTGCCAGAAGAGCGTCATTTTCTCGCGCAGCGGCGCCTTGGTCAGCAACATGCGCCGGAACCACCACGCCTGGGCTTCGAGCCCCTGCTGGCGGTTTTCCCGCTGCATTGCCTGGAAGGCCTCGCG
>JBGSUP010000251.1:0-13762 GCA_041753485.1 Akkermansiaceae bacterium | reverse complement strand
GCGCTCGGCTTGCATTTCGGCCTCGCGGGCGGCTGCTTTTCCGGCCTCGCTGCGGCTTTCGCGCCATGCGGCGATTTTTTGCCTCAGCAGTCGGAAACAGGCTTTGGCGAAGCGGATCGGTTGTTGGCCGGTGAGCAGAATCATTGCCACCAGATAGGCTGCGGTGGTGACGAGCAAGGTGCCGGCCCGGCCGATGAGATTCACCAGCACAAAGCCACCCACGCCGTTACCGATCACGCCGCCGGGCTTGCCAGGCAGATTGCAACTGGCCGACCATTCCTTGAAAAAGAAATCCGCAGCATGCAGCCAGGCCGCGCCAGCCAGAAGCAGCACGCTGAAGCCCGCCACCGCAAGCGGCCAGATCCGCCCGTCGAAAGCCAGTTTCACCACGCCAAACCAGATGAATCCGACCGGAACCAGGAAAGCCGCCGCGCCGAACAGCAGAATCTGGAGAAACCCGAGAATTCCACCCACCGGGCCGATCAGATTGTCGCCCGAGGCACCGGACTTGCCGGCGAAGGCTTCCAGCATGCCCCAGCGGGGCAGATCCGCCGGACTGTATTTCACCAGCGAGAGCAGCAGCAACAAGCCTGCCGTAATCCACAGGATGCCCGTGATTTCATTGCTCCATCGCGACGGTTCGACGGACTCGCCGCGCTTTTTGTTATCCCTGCCTGCCATAGCGTTGCCTGCGGGCCCAGCATCCCCTGACTTATGGCTGGGAGCAAGATTGTTTTCGTGGGCTGAAAATCAGGAAACGTTTATAAAATGGCGTTCAGGCATCCAGCACGAGCCGAGGGGGCCGAGGGGGCCGAAGTTCCGTTTCACGCACGGTTGCGTTCATCGACCTGGCGGTTGAGTGTGCAAAAGTCATAGATATAGCCGATTCCCAACAAACCTCCGGTCAGCAGCCAGATCATACCGGTGCCGAGCTTGCCGAGGTAAAAGCGGTGGATGCCGAACAATCCGAGGAAGGTTTGAAGAATCCAAGCCACCGAGTAATCATAGCGGCCTGTGGCGAACCGGAAGTCCGCGCGCCGGTCCATGCCGGGAATCAGGAACAGGTCGATCAACCAGCCGATGCCTAACAGCCCAAGCGTGAGAAACCAAATCGTGCCTGAAACCGGTTTGCCGTAATAGAAGCGGTGTGCGCCGGTAAATCCGAAAAGCCAGAGCAGATAGCCGATGGTCTTGCTGTGGGTGTCGCCGCGGGTCTGTTGCACGTGAGCAGAATACGCCACCCGCTGCGTCCCGGCGATGGGAATTTTGTGGTTTTCCTGCCAAGTCGAAAGTCTCCGCATCAGGAAACTTCCATGCAACACCTTGATTTAGAATGGCTCCGGCGGTTGGGATCGAACCAACGACCTAGTGATTAACAGTCACCCGCTCTGCCGCTGAGCTACACCGGATTCGGCAATCCTTGCGGATGCGGGCGGACGATGGGATTCAGCGGCGTTCGCTGGCAAGGCAAAAATTTCCGGTTCTTTTTTGTGTCAGCACGCAACTGTTGACGTGCTGCGGCACGCCCGGCGCGAGCGCTTCCCCGATGCTGGACAAACCCGGCCCGGTCTGGCATCCCTTCGCCCCCGATGTCCGAGTTAGCAAAAGCCTATGAACCCCAGGCGGTGGAAGCCAAATGGTATGCCGCCTGGATCAGCGGAAAATGTTTCGAAGCCGATCCCTCATCGGCGAAGAACGCGTATTCGATCGTCATTCCGCCACCGAACGTCACCGGCATCCTGCACCTCGGCCACGTCCTCAACAATGCGCTCCAGGACATTCTCGCCCGCCGCGCGCGGCAGGAGGGCAAGGAGGTGCTCTGGCTTCCCGGCACCGACCACGCAGGCATCGCCACCCAGGCGAAGGTCGAACGCGAGTTGCGCGAGCAGGAGGGGAAAACCCGCCGCGAGCTCGGCCGCGACGAGTTCCTCAAGCGGGTCTGGGATTTCAAGAACAAACACGGCGACATCATCATCCAGCAGCTCAAGCGCCTGGGTTGTTCCTGCGATTGGTCCCGCGAGCGCTTCACCATGGACGAATCCTACACAAAGTGGGTGAGCCAGGTGTTCGTGGAACTCTTCAAACAGGGCTTGATCTACCGTGGCAAGCGCATCGTCAACTGGTGCCCGGTTTCCTTAACCGCACTCTCCGACGAGGAGGTGATCATGACCCCGCAGCGTTCGAAGCTGTATTTCATGAAATACGAACTCGCCGACGCGCCCGGCGAGTATCTGGAAATCTCCACCACCCGTCCGGAAACGCTGATGGGCGACGTGGCGGTGGCGGTGAATCCAAAGGATCCCCGGTTTTCGGGATATGTCGGCCGCAAGGTGTTCCGGCCGTTTCCGCACGCGGAGATCCCGGTGATCGCGGATGATCATGTGGACATCGAGTTCGGCACCGGCGCGCTGAAAATCACGCCTGCCCACGACAAGGCGGACTTCGAGATCGGTGCGCGTCACAATCTTGAAATCATCGACGTGCTCACGCCGGACGCGCATGTCAACTGCCCGGCTTGCCCGGACCTTCACGGGCTCGACCGCTTCGTCGCCCGCAAGAAAGCCGCGGCGAAGCTGGAAGAGATGGGCCTTCTCATCAGGGTGGAGGAATACGAAAACAACGTCGGTTTTTCGGAGCGCGCCCACGTGCCGATCGAGCCGCGCATCTCGATGCAGTGGTTCCTGAAATACCCCTGCGTGCAGGAAGCTGCGGGTGCCGTCGCGAATGGCAACATCAAGTTCCGCCCCGAGCGCTGGGCGAAAACCTATGCACACTGGATGGAAAACCTCCAGGACTGGTGCATCAGCCGCCAACTCTGGTGGGGCCACCAAATCCCGGTCTGGTACCACAAGGAGAAACTCGAAGCGCTGAAAAACGCCGAGTCTCTGGAGATGGCGGATTTCGAAAAGGGCGACATCCACGTCGGCCTCGAAGAACCGGCCGATGGCGAGAACTGGGTGCGTGACGAAGACGTGATGGACACCTGGTTTTCCTCGTGGCTGTGGCCCTTCGCCACCATGAGCGATCTCGGCGAGAACACCGCGACCTTGAAGAAATTCTATCCGACCGACGACCTCGTCACCGGTCCGGACATCATCTTTTTCTGGGTGGCGCGCATGATCATGGCCGGCTTCCGCTTCACCGGCGGGCTGCCGTTCAGGAACGTGTTCTTCACCTCGATCATCCGCGACCTGCAAGGCCGCAAGATGAGCAAGTCGTTAGGAAACTCGCCGGACCCCATCGACCTGATGGAGAAATACGGCGCGGACGGCCTGCGCTTCGGCCTGTTGCGCATCGCGCCGGTCGGCAGCGATTTGCGCTTCGATGAAGTCTCGGTGGAGGAGGGCCGGAATTTCGCCAACAAACTCTACAACGCCTGCCGATTCCGCCAGATGGCGGGGGATATCGAATATACGGAGAGCGAGGACACCTACAAAGTTCGGGGAACGGCAAATTGTTACCAGATCGACATCATGGCGAAGCTCGATGCGCTCTCAGCGGGCTTGAAAGAAAGCTACGCCGACTACCGCTTCGGCGAGATCGCGCAGCGCTTGTATGAATTCCTCTGGAACGAATTCTGCGACAAATTCCTCGAAGCGGTGAAACTCGATCTCCGCGAGAGCGCGACGGCGGAAGCGCGCGCACTCACGCTCTCCACTTTCGATGCCGTGATGAGCCGCTACCTGCAACTCATGAGTCCCTACATGCCGCACATCACCGAGGAGCTCTCGCTCCGCATGGGATATGTGAAGGAGGGCGGGTTCCTGATGCAACAAGTGCTGCCATCCGAGCCACTCGTTTCCTTCGATGCCTCCGCCGCCCAAGCCAGGGCCGCCGCGATCTACGAAACCGCCGGCCGCCTGCGCAACTTGAAAGCCGAATACAACCTCGGCTCGCGCAAGGACGTGCGCTTCATCGTCAAAGGCGCGATCGACTGGCTTGCCGAGGAAACCAAAGTGCTCGCCCTGCTTGCCGGAGCCGCGGAAATCGTCCTCGATTCCAGCTACGAGGTACCGAAAGGCACGCCCGCCGCGCTCACGCCGGTCGGCGAGGTGTATTTGCCGATGGAAGGTTTGATCGACGTCGAGGCCGAGCGCATCCGGATTTCCAAGGAGATCGAAAAAATCAGAATCGAGGTGAAAAAATGCGAGGGCAAGCTCGGCAACGCCAGCTTTGTGGACCGCGCGCCGGCAGAAGTCGTGGCGCAGGAAAAAGCCCGCCTCGCCGAGTGGCAGGCGAAGCTCGCCCAACTTGGCGACATGCTCGACGGCCTGGCCTGAGTCATGTGGCGGGCTGAGCAAAAATGGATTACTTCACCGACTGGCGGATTGCTCTGGCAGCGCAAAGGCAGTGGAGATCTTCTCCAACAGGACAGTTCCCCGCATCAACGGTGGCCCGGAGAAACCAAGCAGGTGACCATCGTTCAACAACCGGGAAGCCTCCGAGTCATCTCCCGCCCGCCCACGCCACAAGCACCCCAGTGGCCTGACATCCTCGCACGATACCGTCTTTAAGCCGCCCGAAACGTCAGAAATACCTTTCCACTTTTGCCCGGTCGCCGACATTGGGAGATTTACTTCTTGCTCCCGGGCACGGTGGCGTTAACCTTTACCAAATCGCAACGGATTTTCCGTGGCGATCATCCTAAACCGGGGCTTCAGCCCCACATATAAAAACCGATACATACCTAAACCTATGAAAATGAACCAAAGAATGCGCGGTGGTTTCACCTTGGTGGAACTGCTCGTCGTGATCGTCATCATCGCGGCACTCGCCGGCCTCACCGCTCCCATGGTGATCCGCCAACGCAAGAAAGCCGACCAAACCGAGGCAGTCAGCAATGCCCGCCAGATCGGACTCGCCATGTTTGAATTCGAGACGGCTTACGGAAGTTTTCCGGACACCGCCACCGCCACCGAGGTGACGGCCAATACCGGCACCGTGCTGACCTTCGGCGGCAACACCGCCAATGACTATTTCCGCCAGCTCATCGCTGCGGAAATCAGCCAATCGGAGGCCATGTTCTACGCCAAAACGGCCTTTACCAAGAAGCCGGACAACGTGTTCAACACCACCGAAAACGCACTTGCCAAAGGCGAAGTCGGTTTCGGCTACATCATGAATGGAAACCTTGCGTTCAGTACCGCCGGCAACCCGGCCCGGCCGATCGCAGTGGCTCCGCTGGCCTTCCCGTTTTCGACTGGCCAGTTCGATCTGGATCTCTATGACAGCAAGGCGGTGGTGCTGCGCATTGACAACAGCGTGCAGTCGATTCCGATCCTCCGGCAGTCCAAACTCGCCCAGCTCGGTGGTGGCAAGAACCTGCTGCAGACCGGTCCTGAAACCGTGTGGGGTGACGGTACGGTCACTCCGACGATCATCAATCCGGATCCCAAAGGCTGATCCGGGGCACCACAATCACTTCAATTCAAACCACCGGGAGGTCCACTGCGGCCTCCCGGTTTTTTTCCGCCCATTGCTTTTCGCTCGCCGAATTCCACTATCTGCTTCCCAAAACCAGTCGTTCCCGGTTACGCCTCCGCCCGTCATCCCGATTCCCGATCATGAATCTAGCCGAACTCCAAGAGCTCCATTCCCTGCCGTTTTTCGATCTGCTCAAGCGTGCCCGCGAAGTGCATGAGGAGTTCTGGCCGGAGGGGAAAATCCAGCTTTGCACGCTGCTTTCGATCAAAACCGGCGGTTGTTCCGAGGATTGCGCCTATTGCGCCCAATCCGCCCGCTACAAGACCGAACTGGAAAGCCATGTGCTGCTGGAGCGGGAGGAAGTCATGAAACACGCCCGCGCCGCCAGGGAAAGCGGCTCCACCCGCTTCTGCATGGGTGCCGCATGGAAAGGCGTGCGCGGCGGCACACCGAAGTTCGAGCAGGTCCTCGAGATCGTGCGCGATGTCGCCACCCTGAATATGGAGGTCTGTGTGACCCTCGGCGAGCTCGGCCCGCAGGAAGCCGAACAACTCCGCGATGCCGGCGTCACCGCCTACAATCACAATCTCGACACCTCGCCGGAGCACTACCCGAACATCGTCACCTCCCACACCTACGAGGACCGCCTGCGCACCATCCGCAACGTCCAGGACGCCGGCATCTCGGTCTGCTGCGGCGGCATCCTCGGCCTCAGCGAAACCATCACCGACCGCCTCCGCCTGCTGGAAGTCATTTCCAATTTCAACCCGCAGCCCGAGAGCGTGCCGATCAACTCGCTCATGCCGATGCCCGGCACGCCGCTGGCGGAAAACCCGCAGGTCGATCCCTTCGATCTCGTGCGCATGATCGCCTGCGCCCGCATCGCCGTGCCTGGAGCGAAAGTCCGCCTCTCGGCTGGCCGCACCCGGCTTTCCGATGAAGTCCAGGCCCTGTGTTTCTTCGCCGGCGCGAATTCGATTTTCTATGGTGAAAAACTTCTCACCGCCGACAATCCGGAGGCGGAGAAGGATCTCGCCCTGCTGGCCAAACTCGGGCTGCGAACGCTCGAGCCGAACCGCATGCTCGAAGCGCCCGAGTTCGATCCCTTCACGCCCGCCAGTCCCTCGCCGGATGGCCATCTCCTTGCCGAGGACAAACACCAGGCCTGCACAAGCGCTGGTTGCTGCTGAGCGCCCTAAAATCGAAAAAACTGGACTCGACATGCCTTCCCTCGCGGCCTAGGTTCCCGCCCCCACAACCACAAATTCATGATCCACAAACTCATCCCCGGTGCCTTGGCCCTTGGTCTCGCCGCCACCACCTCCGCCCAGACGCCGACCGCCGATGCTACGAAAACGGAGGCCACCACTCCGCCGATCGAAGTGCCGGCCACGCCGAAAATGGACCCTGCCGTGGTCAAGGCGGATTCCTCCTACGCTCTTGGTTTCCGCATGGGCAACACCTTCAGCCAGCAGTTCGGCCGTTTCGGCGTGGGTGCGGAGGATCTGGAACAGGGAACTTTCCTCAAAGGCTTCATGGCTGCGCTCAAGGGTGGCAAGCCGGAGCTTTCCGAAGAAAAACTCCAAGCCGCCATGCAGGCGCTCGGCGACATGCTGCAAGCCCGTGAAAAGGCCGCCGCCGCCGCCAATCTGGAAGCCGGTAAGAAATTCCTCGAAGAAAACGCCAAGCGCGAAGGTGTCATCACCACCAAAAGCGGTCTCCAATACGAAATCCTCGCCAAGGGCGGCGAAGAAAAATACGTCGCTCCCAAAGAGGGCGAGGAATCCAACAAGCAGTTCATGGTCAACTACAAGGGAACCCTGATCGACGGCAAGCAGTTTGATGCCTCGCCCGAAGGTGAACCCGTTCCGATGACCCTTCAAGTGGTCGAGGGCTTCAAGGAAGCGCTCACCACCATGCCTGTCGGCGCAAAATGGAAACTGTTCCTGCCCTCCAATCTAGCCTATGGCGAGGAACGCCGCAGCGCCGACATCGGACCGAACAGCGCGCTTGTTTTCGAGTTGGAACTGGTAAAAATCGAAGATGCGCCAGCCCAGCCAGGCAGCATGCCATTCCCGATGCCGCAAGGCCAGCCGGGACAGCCACCGCAGTGATCGGGAGCGGTCTCGCTTCCTCGGTCGATCGTTCAAATCCCATCCCATCGGTTCCGGCCGATGGGATTTTCTCTTCGCGGCCAAGAGGGTGTTGCCCGCCCGGCACGATCCATGGATGATCCGCCGGGCATGAACGGATGGAGTGAAGAAACCCTGCGGGCGGCGGCATCCTGGAAAGCATTCAAGGAGGGGAAATCGCTCTGCGAGCGCGGAGCCGTGATCGAGGCCAAGGCCACCCAAACCGGCTGGCGGGGTGCGGTGAGCGGCGGAAAACGGCCGTTTCGGGTGAGTGTCACGGTAAACTCCGCCACCGACATCGAGGCCCGTTGTTCCTGCCCGGAAAACCAATCCTCCGGCGAGATCTGCGCCCACGCGGTGGCAGCGGGGCTTGCGGCTTTGGCTGCGCAAGCGATTGCCGTGGAATCCCCCCCGGCGTCCGCGCCAAGCAAGACGACTCCGGTGATCTCGCGCGAAATCCAGTTTCCGCCGAATTGGCGCGAATCCCTGGCCCGTGGGAAAGTCTCTGCGACGCTCATCGGTTGCGACAAGGCCCCGCCGACGCCCGCCGACTTCCGTTTGGCGGATTGGCTCACGACGCAGCGCGTGCCGGAAAAGCCTGTCCTGAATCTTCACCTCGACTCCGCCCGAGCCGCGACATTTCTTGAGGCGATCAGCGGACATCCCGCCGTGTTTGCCGGGAAAGACCGCCACGCGATCGGCATTTCAACCGGATTGCGACTCAGGCTTGCCGACACGCCCGTGCAAAACGAGGCCATCCGCCTCACCCCGGATCCGGAATCGGGAGCGTGGACCGAAATCGGCGGCTCCTTCTGGCAGAGCACGGCCGATTCCGTGGGGCGTGCCGGGCAGGGAATCATTCCCGCGTCGTTGGCCGCCACGTGGGTGTCTCTCGCCCGGGGAACTCCGGTGGAGCTTCCCGTGCGGCGATTGCTTGAGAATCTTGATTCCTGGCAGGATTGGTTGGGATTTCCCGCAGACGGCTGGCTCGATTCCCTCCATTTCGTGCCCGCGCCGGTGAGGTTCCACCTCCTGCTCGAGGGCTCGCTTCAGCACTTGGAGGCCCGCCTTGGCGCGGGATATGACGATGGGCAACTGCTCTCGCCAGGGCTCGGGCAGGTGAATCATCTCCCCCGGCTCGCCGGAAACCACTGCGAAGTGCGGGATCTGGCAGCTGAAGAACGCGCTGTCCGACGCATCGAAAGCGCGGGTTTCCAGTCCATCGACCGTGCCGCCGGCTCGTGGGAGCTGCGTGGGGAACCCGCGATTCTCGATTTCCTCACCCGTTCCCTGCCGAACCTTCGCGAGCTTTGGGCCGTGACTGAAGGCCCCCGATTCGGTCAGGCTCACAAGGAAATCATGGTCGTTTCGCCTGCCATTGAAATTCTCGGCTCGGGCGAGGATTGGCTGAGCTTCGACCTTAAATTCCAAACGAGCGATGGAATCCAGGTGCCAACCGAGGAAGTCCGGCGCTTGCTGCGGGCCGGCAAGACCACCGGGCGGGTTTCCGGCGGCCGGCGGCTTGTCGTTTCCAGCGAGATGATGGACCTGATCGAGCCCCTGTTCTCCGAACTCGAGCTTGAGCAAAAAGGCGGCCATTTCGAGGCTTCCGCCCGCTCCGGTGAGGTGGTCCGGCAAATCCGGAAAGAACTTCACCAGCCACAAGATACTGAGGAATCGAGAGCGCAGGCACCGTTCTCAATTCCGGCCACTTTGGAGGCGGATCTCCGGCCTTACCAGACGCAGGGAGCGGTTTGGCTGCTGGATCGGACCCGGCGCTTCGGGGGCGCGCTTCTCGCCGATGACATGGGGCTTGGGAAAACACTTCAAGCAATCGTTTTGATCGAACACCTGATGACATCGGGGGAAGCCGATTCCGGAGTGATTCTGGTGGTGGCGACGACCTCGTTGCTGGGCACCTGGCAGGCGGAGTTTTCACGTTTCGCGCCAGCCCGCAGGGTGCGGATTCTTCATGGCACAGGGCGGGACGAGGAGCGGGAGCGGGTTTCCGCCGGGGAGGTGATTCTCACCAGTTACGGCACCCTTGCCCGGGATCTGGCCTGGCACCTGAAACGCGAGTATCGGGCGGTGGTGGTGGACGAGGCGAGTTTGATGCGGAATCCGGATACGGATCATGCCAAGGCGGTTGCGAAGCTGAAAAGTGGCTGCCGAGTCGCGCTGACTGGAACGCCGGTGGAGAACGGCATCCGGGATTTGTGGTCGGTGTTCCGTTTCATTCAACCGGGCTGGCTGGGTGGCCGCAAGGATTTCCGCGAGCGCTACGAACTTCCTCTGGCAGGCGGCGAAGCTACAGAATCCGTGATAGAACGCCTCAGGCTGAAAACCTCCCCGTTCCTGCTCCGGCGGACCAAGGAGCAAGTCGCCCCGGAATTGCCCTCCAAGCTCCTCATCGACGAATTTTGCGATCTGAGCCCGGACCAGCAGGCGGTCTATCGCGAACTTCTGATCGAAGGCCGCAAACGGGTCGATGCCATCGCCGATTCAGGAAATCCAGGGGCTGCGCGGATGCAAATGCTCACCGCGCTGCTGCGTCTTCGCCAGACCTGCTGTGACTTGGCGCTCTTCGAGGGTGAAAGGTTCCAACAACTGTTGATCGCGCGGCGCTCGGCCAAACTCCAACGGTTGTTGGAACTGCTGGAAGAAGCGGTGAATGGAAATCACCGCGTATTGGTTTTCAGCCAGTTTCAAAAACAATTGGTGGCGATCGAAACGTGCGTCAGGGAGCGTGAATGGGGCTGCCTGAGGCTGGATGGTCAAACCCGGAATCGCCAACAACTTGTGGATAAGTTTCAGGCTGCGGGGGGGCCACCCGTGTTTTTAATCAGCCTCAAAGCCGGCGGCTACGGCCTCAATCTCACCGCAGCGGATACGGTGATTCATTTTGATCCGTGGTGGAATCCCGCCGCGGAGGCGCAGGCGACCGACCGCGCCCACCGGATCGGGCAGACCCGGCCGGTGACGGTCTATCGGCTGCTCACCCGGGGGACGGTCGAGGAAAAGGTCGTCCGGCGTCAAGCGAAGAAGCGCGAGCTGGCCGCGGCGATTGACGAGAACGGTGGCGGAGAGGCGGCAGGCTGGAGCATGGGGGATCTGGCGTTTGTGCTGGGCTGACGCCCGTTGACAATCAGCAATATTTTCGGTTTTATTGCTTCATGAAAACAACGGTTGAATTGCCTGAAAGTATTTTCGGGCGGACGAAAATTGCCGCTGCCCGCCGCCGGACTTCCATCAAAAATCTCATTATTTAGGGTCTGGAAATCGTTTTGGGTGAAGAAATCTCCGTCGCACCTCCTGCGGATGCGCTCACCCGTAGGGGAGTCCCGATGTGCGGAAGCAAGCTCGGGAGGCTGCCAGATAACTTTTCCTGTCGATTCGAGGATGTGGAAGGGAGAAAAGAGGAAGGCTTGGAGCGAGACGCTCCAGCAACGACCTGCGGCGAGACGCCACAGCCACTCTCTGCTGATCGACTGATCCGATTTGCACCTTGCGGAATTCCGGTTTCCCGTGTATTTGGAATCCATGAAAACCACAATTGATATTCCGGATAAGGCTTTGGCGGATGCCATGCGGTTCACCGGGGCGAAGACGAAGCGTGAGGCGGTGGTGAAGGCCTTGGAGAGTTACAACCGTCAGCAACGGGTTCAGGATCTGGTGGCGAGCTTCGGCACACTGGATTTCGCGGGCAATGACGAGATCGAGGCAGGTGACCTTGAGGAGATCGCGTTGAGAGAAGCCGGAGACCGTAAATCATGAGCTCCACGATCCTCATCGACAGCTCGGTATGGGTGGAAGTTTCCCGCAAGAACGGGGACGTATCGTTGAAGGCGGAGCTTGCAGCGTTGCTGCTTGCCGGACGCACGGCGATGACATGGCCGGTATGGGTCGAACTCCACCAGGGAGCCAAAGGAAAACGTGAAGAGGAAAACCTGATGGGCTGGCGGGAAGTGTGCCAATGGCTTGATTTCGATGACGCTTGCTGGGCCGAGGCTGCAAAGACCGCACGAGCTTGCTTGCAGGCCGGAATCAACGTGCCTTTCGGCGATGTGCTGGTTTTTGCCTGCGCGACACGCCACAGTGTGGAGTTGCTGGAACGGGATCGTCATTTCGGGATGATTCGCAAGGCGGTGCAACCGTGATCAGCGGCTACACCGAAGGGCTCGGATTCGCCGTCAATGCCGGGCCGGGCCAGGGTTTCCACGAAGCGGGTGAGCGCGGCGGCATGGGGAATCGCTAAAGGGAGGCGATCGGGAAATAGGCGGCGGGGCCGCCGGGTAGGATGGATGCATCCATGCTGTGGTCGAAGGTCGCGAAGCGCGCTCCGTGTTTCACGGCGAGGCCGAGCAGATAAAGGTCGGTGAGGCGTTTGGATGCGGGGAGCGCGGGAAAAACGAGGCGATCCGCGAGGGAGAGGTCGTCCGGCCAGAATTGGTGACCGGGGGAGGCCGTCAACCCATCCAGGATCAGGCGGGCCGCTTGAGGGTTTCCCGGTCCTCCGGGATACCTGTGATCGCCAAAGATACGGAGGAATCGATTTTCCACGAGTGGACAGGTTGCCCAACCATCTCCCGAGAGCGTGGACCGGAAGAACTGCCTGGCGGGATAAGCGTGCGGATGGGCCGGGTCGCACAGGGCGATCAAGACATTGACGTCAAGAAGGTGGATCATGCCTGCGGTGGGTGGATGGCCCGTTGGAATTCCTCATCTTCGAGTTGGTCGTGAATGGCTTGAACCATGTTCAAGGTGATGGTCTCTCCTGGCTTGCGCTTCAGCACCAGAAAACCCAGCGGGCCGACTTCGAACTTTTCCGGATCCGGATTCGCGATCTCGGCGGCGGGGCGAATCTCGCGGCGCAACGCGCTTTCTACCACGGCTTTGAGCGTGGTTTTTATATGGGTATGTATATGGTTTTACGGCTAAATGTCAATTTTGTTTGCGAGAGGCCAGAGGTCAGGAAGAATGGATGGATTTCGAAAATTGATGGGAAGGACCAGGAAGTGTCTTCATGGCCACGAACTTACCGAACAGGAACTGGCAAGCCTCGCCGAGGACATCAAGAAACCGCACACCGCAGACCGCGAGTGACCCAGGCCCACCATGGAACACGTTTGGGAGAAAATCGAAGAACTGCGAGCTGGGTTTGATTTATCCGCAGAGTATGAGTCGGCGCGCACGTTGTTTGATGGGTAGCAAAGATCCGGGTGTCATTTGAAACAACGGCAGGTTCGCGACACCCTAGCGTTTGACCGATGGATTCCATTGAAACGGAAGGAGATCGGTTCACAAAGTCCGGTCGCGGAGGCGCGGAAATTTCCCCGATTCCCGGATTCAGGCTTGCGTGCGGAGGGGCGCTTCTCTTGATTTCGCCATGGCGGACATTTCCCTGGGACTTTCATTCGACGACGTGCTGCTGGTGCCGGCCATGAGCTCGGTTCTGCCCGGTGAGGCGGATCTCTCCACGCACGTCACAGCGGGCATTCCTTTGTTTCTGCCGGTCGTTTCGGCGGCGATGGATACCGTTTCGGAGCACGACCTGGCGATCGCGCTGGCCCGCGAGGGCGGCATGGGGGTGATCCACCGGGCCTGCCCGATTGATGAGCAGGTGATGATGGTTTCACGGGTGAAGCGCTCGGAAAGCGCGGTGATTCTCAAGCCGCACACGGTGCGCAAGGAGGATTCCGTCGAGCACGTGCGGGGGGTGATGGCGCAAAACGGGTTTTCCGGGTTCCCGGTGGTCAATGCCGAGGGCATTCTCGAAGGCATGGTCACCGGGCGCGACGTGCGCTACCTCGAACGCCTCGATGCCACCGTCGCGGATGTGATGACCCCGCTGGATCGTCTGGTCACCGCCCCGCCGAGCACCAGCCTGGAGCAGGCGCGGCGCATTCTCTATCAGGCACGCATCGAGAAGCTGCCGCTGGTGTATCCGGACGGCCGCCTGGCCGGCCTGATCACCGGATCGGACATCGAGAAGCGCATCACCTTCACCAATGCGGCCAAGGACGAGAGGGGGCGCCTCCGCTGCGGTGCCGCCGTGGGCGTGGGCCCTGATTGCGTCGATCGCGGCAAGGCACTGATCGAAGCCGGGGCGGACGCCTTGTTCATCGATGCCGCAACCGGCCACACCCGCCACGTGATGGAGGTGATCGGGCAACTGCGCTCCCTGTCCGAGGTGCCGGTGGTGGCGG
>JBGSUP010000250.1:0-2087 GCA_041753485.1 Akkermansiaceae bacterium | reverse complement strand
TGAATTCCATGAAGCCGAATTGCACCCCGGACGCGAAGGAATCGCCACCACCGACGCGGTCCATGATTTCGAGATCCGGATACTTGCGGGATTCGTGGAACTTCCCGTCGTGCCAGAGGATGGCGGACCAGTCGTTGACGGTGGCGGTTTTCACGCCGCGCAGCGTGGTGGCGGCAACCTTGAAGTTGGGGAATGCTTTCACGGCGGTTTCGATCATGGCCTTGAAGGCGTCGATCTCGATGTTGGAAATGTTGTGGTCCACGCCCTCGACCTCGAAGCCGAGCGAGGCGGTAAAGTCCTCCTCGTTGCCGATCATGACATCGACGTATTTCGCGATCTCGCGGTTCACTTCCTGCGCCTTGGCGAGGCCGCCGATGGTTTTCCAGAGCGACGGGCGGTAGTTGAGATCGTAGGAAACGACGGTGCCGTATTTGTTAGCGGCTTTCACGGCTTCCACGGTGAGTCCGGCGGTCGATTCTGATAGGGCGGCGAAGATGCCGCCGGTGTGGAACCAGCGCACGCCGAGTTTGCCGAAGATGTGATCCCAATCGACATCGCCGGGCTTGAGCTGTGAGGCAGCGGTGTTACCGCGGTCCGGATTGCCCACCGCGCCGCGGATGCCGAAGCCGCGTTCGGTGAAGTTGAGTCCGTTTCTAACGGATCGCCCGATGCCGTCGTCGGCGCGCCACTGGATGAAGTCGGTGGCCACGCCGCCCTGCATGATGAAGTCCTCGACAAGGTGGCCGACTTCGTTGTCCACGAAGGCGGTGACGACGGCGGTTTTGTATCCGAAGCATTTCCGCAGGCCGCGGGACGTGTTGTATTCGCCGCCGCCTTCCCAGACGGTGAAATTGCGGGCGGTGCGGATCCGGCCTTCACCGGGATCGAGACGGATCATGACTTCGCCAAGGGAGATCTGGTCGAAGGCGCATTCGGATTTCGGTTTGATGGTCAGGGACATAATGTTTGGATTAAGATTTATTCAACCGCAGATGGACACAGATGAACGCAGATGAGATTGGATGAATTCATGAAGTTTTTTCATTCACGTTTATCTGTGTCCATCTGCGGTTCATTGTTTCTTTTTGATTACTCAGCGACTTTGAAATCGGAGATTTTCCAGCGGGCCTTGCGGGCTTCCTTGGAGAGTTCGTTGAAGGCGAGGATTTCGGCTTCGGAGAAGAGGAGTCCGCCGTTTTTCGCGGAGCGGGCGGCAGCTTGCGCTTCAAGCTGGCCGGGGAGCATGCAGTTTCCGTTGCCGTGGCCGAGGATGTCCTCGATGACGGCCTTGACGTTTTCCTGTTGGCTGCGGCCTTTGGCGAACGCGCCGGCGTTCATCGCGTCCGGATGCCAGACTTGGAAGAAAAAGCAGCAGGTTCCCTTGTCATCGCCTACCTTGTCCCAGCGGTTGCGCAGGGTGGGGAGCGAGCCACCGATGAAGCCGCCGATGATCTCATTCATCAGCGCGAGGCCGTATCCCTTGTGCGCGCCGAAAGGCACGAGGAATTTCGCTTCGTTCGGATCGGTGGTTGGCTGGCCGTTGGCATCCACGGCCGCTCCAGGTGGCAGTTGTTTGCCTTCGCGCGCCAGTTGCTGGACGCGGCCCATGGCGACCACGGAGGTGGCCCAGTCGATCACGATCGGATAGCCGACGGAATCGGTGGTAGGGAATCCCCAAGTGTGCGGGTTGGTGCCGAGAGTCGGATATTTGCCGCCGAAGGGAACGACTTCGGCAAGCGCGGCGGTGCAATTGGTGTAAGCGATGTAGCCGCGGCGTGCGGCCTCCATGGCGTAGCCGCCGCCCCACAAGTAGTGAAAAGCGTTGTCCACGGAAACCATGCCGACGCCGTATTTATCGGCGAGTTTGATCGCGGTCTCGATGGCGGCGTAACCGGTGGCCTGGCCTAACTTCTTGTTCGCATTCCAGACTTCCGCGCCGCGGAAGCGGGTCTTCACCTTCTCGATCTTCGCTTTGGGCACGCAGCCGCCGGCGGCGGAGCCGAACAAGTGATCAAGGTGCAGCGCCTTGAGCGCGTTGTGAGTGCGGATGCCGTGGCGCGTGGCCGCGGCACAGAAGCGCGCGCCAT
>JBGSUP010000249.1:0-4130 GCA_041753485.1 Akkermansiaceae bacterium | reverse complement strand
GCAGCTTGTTCGTCGCCCAGATCGCGGTCGGCCGGGTTTCGCGGATCCCGCCAGGCACGGAGAAACGCGGCCATCGTCTGGACTTCCGATCCGGCCATCCACGGCCGGCTCCAGGTCGCGAGATCACTGAAGTTGACATCGGCTGTTAGATCCTGGCGGCCGGGATTCTGATAGATCGCGGGGCCCTCGAGGCGCTGTTGCATGAGGTAGGCGCGGACCGTGCCGTGCGGGCGGCGGTGATAAAGCGAGTCTGCGGTGGAACCATAGTCGATGGTGAGCATGCGGCCGGCCCGCCAGAGTGGCAGCCATTCGAGCAGCCAGCGGCGGTAGGAATCATGCACTTCGATGCGCTGGTCCGGCGGGTGGTTTTCCGAAAATCCGGAGGACTCCGGCAGCGGGGCGGGGGGGAGCAGGGATTCGTGGACAGCAGCGCCGGGACCGATGCTGACCGCCAGTTCTTGCCAGCCATCCGGAGTCTTTTGAAATCGCCGCACCGGGAAGGCATCGACGAGTTCGTTGGAGAAAATCACCGCCTTGGATTCACAGGCGGCGAGGGCTGCGGCGGGTGAGGAATGCCATGTAGCCCGCCGGCCAAGTGCTTGTTGCTGGCGCTTCACGAGGGGAGCAGAGGTTTCCACGAGGTGTAGCCGGGTTTTCCAGCGGACCCACCATGGCAGGTGCCTGAGGACGCCCGCAGCAAGAATTCCCTCGCCCGGGCCGATCTCGATCAAGTTGCGGCAGCGGCTTTCACGCAGCGCTCGTGCGGCCCACGCGGCGATCGCGCGGGCGAGTGAGTCGGAGCGCATGGGAGCCGTCGTGAAATCCCCGCTGCGGCCGATCCTGCCGATCTGGCGGGCATAGTAGCCATGCCGGGGATCGTGCAGCGCCCGGCGCATGAACTCCTCAAACGGAATGCATGATTTGTCGGAAATCCCGGTGATACTCATTTCATGATTCCTTTCAATCGCGCATGTCAGGTTGATGGTCCAGACATCCAGCTCACCTCAGAACCCCTACTTCCCGACCAACGGAAGCTTGTCCCGCCTCTCCCAGAGAAAATGGTATCTCGGTCGGTGGGCCTCGGCACTGGTGTCGTTCAGATTCAAGGTTCCGCTGGAGCCAGTGATTCCGGGAGCAATGTTCCCGGACGCATCGAGGCTCTGTTGTTCCATTTGATAGTTCCTGGTTCCCTCCATGTTGTCCCTGATTTTCTTCGGGAGATCCGTCCTGCGCAGCATTTCCATGTCACTCTCATTGATGGAAAGGGTGTATTTGACAATTCGGGCGTGATTGAGATCCCCGTATGCATCTTTGACGCTTTGCCCCAAGACCCCCGCTACCTGCGGCCCGAACCGGTGGCTCAAATCCTCAATATATTCGGATGCTTGGGTTTCGGCAAATGTCGGATCAGCCGGTAACTCGAATTCGATACGATCTTCGGACGAACTTCGAACCACAGCCATCGCGGCCTCGCGATCCTGGCGGACCAGCAATCGAGTTCTGCCCATTTGCTTCATCTCATCGAATTCAGCCTGCGTGAGTCCGAAGAATTCCTTCACCTCATCCCCTGGCATCAGCGTGTCACCCCGAAAATCGACTCCGCTGACTCTCAGTTTTCCATCCGCAATCAAGCCCATGAGGCGTGCGTATTTCTCGGTCGGCCGTTGCGAAAGCTTGCCAGTCTGCCGCGCATCCGTGTCTGACCGCCGCGCTTGCCGCTCCTCCGACCTCGCGCTCCTTTCCTCAGCGAATACAACCTTTTCGGCGGACTTTGTATGCCCTGTCCAATAGCCCGCACAGAACAAAGCCAGCCCCGATAACGAGTATCCCCACCCTCCTTTCATCATGAAACCTGATCTATCAGCAGGAATTTGCTTTTGGGTTGATGGCCGTTGGAAGAGCCGGTGGCCGCTTCGGAGGGCGGGAAAATGGGGCTTGCAGGGAAAAGAGGCGAGAGAGAAGTGGCAAGCGCCGAGTGCGCCGTGTTCGGAGCAGAAAAATAGTCAAAAACCGCCGTGTGGCGGTCAGCGCCGCTGGTTCTGGCAATCACGTTCATTTGTGGCGAGCGTAGCTCTCTGGGCCGCTTTGCCAAGATTTCTTATGACAGCGGATTTTTGGCGGGTTGAGATTCCGGGGGCGATTGAACCAGTCGAGATCGGGTTCCTCGTCGGGAATGCTATCGCCGCACATGGGCGGCGAATCATGATCACAAGATCCGGAGGAGGATCTTGCTGGCTGCATGGCCAGAGCGGAGCGGCGGCAATCCCCTCCTTGATCACCTGCCAGGGCGGCTCGATGGGCTCCATGGTGTCGATGTCGAAGGGCGGCCGCGTCGGGAGCTTTGAAGATTTCGCTCGAAGACCAAAGACTTGAGGACGCAAACCACAAGATGGAGAGGGCTACGCCGGAGTATTGAGCGAAAAGTGCCGAGTGAGCAGTGAGCGGAGAGTTCTGGATATTCATGGGCTCATCCGTCACGCGAACGGGTATGATACCGGGTTCGATCATGCGGGTGGATGAAAAAGAAACAACCGCGGCCCTTGCGGAGCGCGGTTGTTTCGAGAATCAGGTGATCAAGCCGCCGATCAATCCTTGGTGGCGGCGGTGCGGGCCTTGCGGATCATGCTGTTGACCGTCTCGGACGGCTTGGCACCGACGGCGAGCCATTTTTCGGCAAGTGCGAGATCGATGGTGAAGTTGGTGCCTTCCTTGAGCGGATCATAGGTGCCGAGTTGCTCGATGTAGCGCCCGTCGCGGCGCTTGCGGCTGTCCACGGCGACGATTTTGTAATAAGGGCGGTCCTTGGTGCCCTTGCGGTTGAGACGAATGGATACGGACATAATGGAAACTTGATGGATCGCACCCGGAACCGGGCGGGCGCGGAAATTGGAAGATCCCGGCGGGCTTGCCAAGCAGAATCTTACTCAAATTCCCGTTTGGCGGGCGTCAATCGCGGCGGCCGAGCGCCATCATCAGGAAATACAGCAATTGGGCCACCGAGCCGACCGCGGCGGCGACGTAGGTCATGGCGGCCCAGAACAGTGCGTTCTGCGCCTTGCTATGCTCCATGCTGGCGGCCAGTCCGCTGCTTTCCAGCCAGACCAGGGCGCGGCGGCTGGCGTCGAACTCGACTGGCAGCGTGACGATCGAGAACAAGGTGGTCACCGCGAACAAGGCGACCCAGACCCAGAGCATCGTGCTGCTTTGCATCAGGCCCACCCCGAGCAAGCCGGCGATCATGATGTAGTTGAGCATCTTGCTGGAGAATTGGACGGCCGGCACCATTTTCGAGCGCATGCCGAGCCAGACGTAGGCCTGTTGGTGTTGCAAGGCGTGGCCGCACTCATGGGCGGCCACGGCGGCGGCGGCCACTGAGTTGACGTGATAGACCGGTTCGCTGAGATTCACGGTTTTCTTGACCGGATCGTAGTGGTCGGTGAGCTGGCCGGGCACGCTGATGACTTTCACGTCGGTGATGCCGTTCTGGCGCAGCATGGCCTCGGCGACCTGGGCGCCCGTGACCGACAGCGGAATTTGTGAATACTCGCTGAAACGGCGCTTGAGCATGCCGCTGATGAGCATGCTTGCGAGGAAGGTGGCACCAAGGATGACGAGATAGAGCGGGGAAAAACCACCGGGTGCGTAGGCGACTTGGGCGAGATGAAGTGTTTCTGCAAACATGTCGGCAGATTAGCTGGAATTTTTGTTTCCGCAACCTGCGGGTGAGTGGAAAATCGCCGGTGATTTCCAATCCGCGGCTCAGCAAGCCAGCGGGCTTGCGCCGGACGCGTTTGCCATGCGGTCCTGACAGGCGCGGAAGATCCGCAGTTTGCCATAACTAATGCGGCCGCCGAGTTGTTCGTAAACCGGCTTGAGCGCGGGTTCATCGTAGCCTTCCAGCGCGGCGCGCATCTCCGCCTCCTCGGCTTCGTTGTAGAATTTCCGCGGATCGATCTGCTCGCCCGCCTCGATGGCTTGGGCGAGGTGGTTCTCGATGGTGGACAATGCGAGGCCGCGATGGCTGGCGAGTTCGTCCATTCTCATGCCTTGGCGGAACAGTTCAAGCGTCAGCATGGCCGTGCCATTCGGGCCGGCGGGCCGGGCGGCTCTGGCCGGGGCGGGGGCATGCC
>JBGSUP010000248.1:0-1642 GCA_041753485.1 Akkermansiaceae bacterium | reverse complement strand
CGCGCGGATCGCCTTTGGTGCGGGCAGCCCCGGCAACGGCTGGAGTTGTGGTTTTCCGGATGCCTGCCGCTTCACCGCGACGCTGGACAAGGGCTTCCAAGGATTGAAATGCCGCGTTCAGCCGAAAAACGGGAAGCCGGTCCTCACGATGGACGGCAACCGCAACATCGGTGAACTCAAACTCTCCGGGGGCAAACTGGTATTCAGTGCGGGAGATCCCGTCCGCGACGAGCATGGCGTCTGGCGCGCGACCATCGGCGAGTGGACATCTGACAGTGGCGGAACCGTGCCCATCCTGGTTTCGCTCATGCTGCCCATGCCGGCCGAGGCCACACCGGCGGACCGGAAAACCGCGGCCAGGCTCTCGCAGGAAGGCTGGCAGCTCTGGCAAGCCGGCAAGCCGGCGGAAGCCAGACCCTTGTTCAACGAGGCGGTGAAACTCACACCCGGTGATCCCAATGCTTGGAACGGCCTCGGCTGGGCATGCTTCAACTCCGGTGATACCACAGAGGGGGAAAAGGCGTTTCGCAAAACCATCACCCTCGAACCGAAACATCCCGCAGCGCTCAACGGCTTGGGCCAGATCCACCTCTCGCGCCGGGACTATCCACAGGCAGAGGGTTTCCTGCTGAAGGCTGCTGATCAAAACGCCACCGCCGCCTGGTTCGGGCTGGCCCGGCTCTATCTGATCGAGGGGAAATTCGACGAAGCCGCCATGTGGGCGCGAAAAATCACCGAAGCGGGCCAGGCCGATGAGGTGGCGAAAAAGATGCTGGAAGCCGCGGAAAAGAACGAGCTGCCCGACGGACTGAGACGGATGATCGAGCCACCGCCCGCCGCCGCGCGCGCCGGCGTGACTTCGGTTAGACCGCCACCTTGATGACGATTTTGACAATCGGCTGGCCGGTGTTGGCCATCGGGGCGTGGGCATCGGTGGGATGGAAAACCGCAAAATGCCCGGGGTTCACTTTCAGCCAGCAGGTGGCGGGCATGCTGCCATGGAATTCCAGGTCCTTGGTTTCGTCGTAGCCTTCGGAGCCCTCGCATTCCGTGACCGGCAGCCAGCCGATCAGATCGCTGCCCTCGACCGTGTATTGAATGTCGATGTAGCGGCGGTGGGTCTCCATCCGTGCCTTGCCCGTGGGTTTTCCAGTTCCACGGGCAACCACCGCATAGAGTTGGTCGCCATCGAACTCGATGCGGCCCTCACTCAGATTTTTGATGGCGGCGAGTTCCCGGAGATGCACGAAGGCCGCGGGGAACCGCGGATGCAGCGATTCGTAACGGGCGGAATTGTCGAGGTGATCGAGAATCATGGGATTTGTTGGGCTTGGGTTCGTCTGAGGTGCTACAGCGCCTCGATGGCAGCCATGATGCGCCCGGCGATGCGCTCGTAGTCGTCCTTGCCCTTGGCTGACTTGAGTTCCTCCGGCGTCAGGTGGATCGGCGGGCCGATGCTCACGGTGATGCGGGCGAAGCGGATGCGGGCCGAGCCGCGCGCCAAGGCGTCGCGGGCACCGGAAATGCGGACCGGTTGGATGGGCACGCCGGATTTCACGGCGATCAGGCCGATCCCGGGCGCGGCCTCGCCGAGATTGCCATCCAAGGTGCGCGAACCCTCGGGGAACACCAGCACGCGGCG
>JBGSUP010000247.1:0-23092 GCA_041753485.1 Akkermansiaceae bacterium | reverse complement strand
CACCCAGCTTCAGCGTGCCGGAGGCAACGGTGGTCGGCCCCGTGTAAACGTTCGGGAGCATGAACTCGGTGGTTCCCGAGCCAACCTGGGCGAAGCCGCCACCACCGGAAATGGCGGTGATGAGGTTGGCCGTGCCCTGGGTCAGTGTGTTGCTGCGGTTCACGGCAAGGGTCGCGCCGGACGACACGATGATGTTCGGGGAGGTATTCGAAACGCCGCCGGAGGTGCCTCCATCGCCGATCATCAAGGTTCCCGCATTCACATTGGTGTCGCCTTTGTAAAAGTTGTTGGCGGTAAGGGCGAGGGTGCCGGCACCGGATTTGTTGAAGATGTTGGCACCTACAGTGCTGCCGCCGGTGATGAAACGGCTGATCTTTGCATCGACGGCAGCCGTGCCGTCATTGACCTGCACGGTGCGCGAGCCATCGATCAAATTCAGGGCCTGGTCCCAGATCAATGTGCCATCGGCGGTCGCATGGCCGAGAATCAACGTATTGCCGTTGCCAATGAAGTTCGCGGCAGTCCAAGGGATCGACGTCCCCGGGGTGCCGAATGAAACGATGCGATCTCCGCCGAAGGCGGCGAAACCACCCGAGCCAGTCCACTGGATCTGATTGATTCCTGTGCCGAGAGTGCGGGTGGTGAGGTCTCCGGCTCCAAGACCTAGGATGCCACCACCGGTGAGTTCCAGATTGCCGCTGGGCAGCGCGGCGGCGATTTGCAGGCGCAGGACGCCATCCGCCACGGTGGTGGTGCCGTTGTAAGTGTTGGCGTTGGCTAGCAAGAGCACGCCGGGGCCGGTCTTGTTCAAACTGCCGGGCGGCGTTGTGAAATCCCCGAGCACGCCGCTCAGAATGGCATCCACCGAGGCCTGACCATCCTCCACCCGCACGGTCCGCTTTTCTCCGGAGAAATTGACGCCGTTTTTGAAATCAAGAGTGTGTGTGGCCGTCGGATGCCCTAGAATCAGGATGTTGCCGTTTCCGATGATTGCGGAGAACCATGAAAAACTGCCCGTGCCGTTGTTGAGCCTGACCTGACGATCCGCGCCGAATGCGGCGAAGCCACCGCTGCCGCCGCCGTTGTTCGCTGGGCTCCAATCCAACTGGCCGGCCCCGGTGCCGACCTGGCGTGTGAAGTCGCCATGGAGGCCAAGCACGCCGCCTTTGAATACGAGAAGGCTTTCCCCGGCTCCCGTTGCGTTGTCGATGCCGCCGGGAAGACCGTTGGAGTTGTCGAGCCGCAGCAGTCCGCCGGCGAGCGTGGTGGTGCCGGTATAGGTGTTATTGCCGGAGAGGACCAGGGTCAGTTCGCCGCCTTCCTTCACAAGACCGCTGCCGGCACCTGATAGAGTTCCCGCGATGGTCATGGTGGATGGGTCGGTGCCACTGGCCGTTCTGACGGTCAGATGGTCGTTGAGGGTGATGGCCAGATCATCCTTGAAGGCGACGTCACCGGTCCCGCCGGCGGTGCGGGTGAGGAGAGCCATGGCGTTGCCATACTGGTCGAATATCAGGGAGCCGTTGGTTCCTTTTTGCAAAAGGGTGCTTTCGCCGCCGCTGCTGTCACCGACAATCAACTCGCCGAGTGTGACGGGGGTGTTGACGTTAACCGTCTGGTTTCCGGTGATGTTGGTGTTCATGAAAGCGAAGGTGCCGACGCCATTGGGAACGGTCGCAGGATTCCAGTTGGCGGTGCTGTTCCAGTTGTAGGAAGCACCGCCGGCCGTGGGAACCCATGTGTTGCCTGCGGCAATGACGTTCACCGCCGTATTGGAAGTGACCACGGGAGGCTGTCCGGGGGTGAAACGGACCTCCGCCTGCGAGCTGGCACCGTTGGTGGTCGCCACCGAGTTCCCGCGATAGGACATGGAGGAGCCCTCACCGAGATAGAGCGTCATTGTGCCATAGCCATTGTCCGAGGCGATTCCAAAGCGCCCCGTGAAGGACAGCCCGATGGCGGCATCGGTGTAGGTTTCCGCCGCGCCTGGATTGGAAATGACATGTTGCACGAGATTTTTCCCGTTCACCGTGCTCTCCACCTTGACTCCGACGACGACTCCGCTGCGAACCAACTGGGTCACGTTCATCACACTGCCGCCAGTACTGCTATAATGCGGCTCATAGACGGCGGTGAAGGCCTTGTCCCATGCCTCGCCAATCTGACGGACCACCAGCGCGGGGGCATCCTCGGTGTCGTATGGGCTGGGAGCATCAACGATCGGCGGGCTGTCCACCGTGGCATATTCCCGGCTCGCCACGGCGGGCATGTGCATGGACATGTAGCGTGAAGTGCCGGACACTGTGGCAACAAACTGCGCCTTCACCGACTGGCTGGTGGGATAGGAAACGGCGGTGTTGGTGAAATAACGCCAGCCCGGCTGCTTGTAGGCATCGCCGATGTCGTTTTGGAAACGGTTGGGCTGGCTGGTGAGTGGCAGCGTCGTGCCATCGGCGCGGAGATCCACCGTGGTCTCGCCGATGTTTCGATAGATGTAATCATGGTATTGGTTGGTCACGGTGCCATTGAGGGTGGTCGCCGTGCGGTTGGTGACGGTGGACTTGGAGCGGAACACATCCACGTAATAACCTGAAGTAGGCGAGGTGCGGACGATCGCCATCGTGCGCTGCTGGGTTCCCTCGGCAAGGGTGCCCCTGTCATCGGCGAAGGAACTGCAGGTAAATGAGAAGTCCGGTGAGACAGCGGTAGCGAACGGCTGCGGCTCCATGGCTACCGTCTGCACGGTGTTGATTTCGATGTCCGACCAGCCGCCCTGACCACGCGAGGCACCGTTTACAATGACGGTGTTGTTGGAGGCGAAGAGACGGTAGTAGTTCTCGTGGAGCGCGGTGGTATAGGTTTCGGCTCCGGATTTCGCTCCCATGACTTCGCCCATCCCGTAGATCTCCATGCTCATGCCACTGGCGTGGCTATGGACGTGCCCCGCGCCGCCGACGAAGCACATGAGGCCGTAGTGGGTGGAGCTGCCGGATGGGGGCAGGTTGCGCTGCAGGGTGATGCCTGCGAAGGGCAGCGAGTCCGTCCGTGGAAGTTCCGGAGTCACGGAGGATTCGGACAGGCTGGCGCTTTGCCAAAGAAGTTGCAGTGGCTCGTCACGCATGGAAAGGCTGCTGTAGGACCTGAGGCTGGAGCGGTTGTATTTTCCATCCGCCACACCGCCGTTGATGAGCGAGCCGAAGAAGGAGGTGAGATCGGAGCGCCCGCGTTCCTTCGCGTGTTGATAGACGAGTTCGTAGCTGGAGAATGGCTGGCTGCCGCCGCTGCGATTGCCGTCGCCGAAACTGATTTGCTCGTCGTCGCTCGGATAGCGCATGTAGCTGATGCGGGGAAGGCTGAGGGGAAGGTTCGGATATTTGTCGAAGAGGGCCAGCGCCGGGTCCACCCGCTCCAGCAGGACCATGTGGGTGCTGCGGACATCGCCGACTTCGCCGGCGTATTGCAACGACTCCGGCCAGATGTCGCCGGTCTGCGTGTAGTTGCGGTAATCGTAATCAAGCGACGCCTGGCGGGATGTGCCCGTGGTGAGATAGATCTGGATGGCCGCGTTGCGCTCGGTGGCGTCGTCGAGTGCCAGCAGATTGTTCAACATCGTGGTTGCCATCAGTGCGGACCAGTTGGACTCCTTTTGCCCGTGATCGCGGGTGAGCTCGTAGTAATTTCGGAAAAAACTTTGGGCGTCCGTAAAATTGAAGTTCACCATGTCGGCGGCTTTCACGTCATAGACCTGGTTGGTCTGGAGCCAAGAGTGGAGGAAGTCATACACGATGGCCATTTGCGGGCCGGTGACGCGGGCCTCCTTTAGCAGATCATCCTGGAAAATCAAGCCGCCGTTGGCCGTGCTGGTGGAGGCCGCCACCGGCAACAGGGTTCTGATGACGTTGTGGAGGATGTCTCCGGCGCAGCGGGCGTATTTCGCATCGCCCGTGAGATAGTACAGAATCGCGCAATCCTGCGCGTCGTTGAACTTGGCCTCGGCCGCATAGCGCACGGAGCTTTCGGAATAGGCCGGGATGGTCTTAAACTTCGGAGTGGCCGCCGCCCAGTCCACCACCGGCAAACCGCGGAGGAAGGTGTCGCGGTTGGATTGGTGGCTGGAGAGGTCCGCAGCCACCCGCGAAACCATGCCATTGTAAACGCTGGTGGCCCATGCGTTGTTGGCGATCTTGTCGAGGATGCCCGCCTTTTCCGAATCCCTCACCCAGATGAACGGACGGGAATAACCGGTTGGAATATGATAAAGGATTTGCGGGCGGGTATCCATCGCGCCGACGGAGCCGCCATCAGCCGATGTCAGGGTGTAGCGATTGACGCCTCCGGGAGCGGCGTCACTGCTAAAGCGCAGGAAAACATACTGACCCGCGCCCGCGCCGCCGGCGTATTGGACGTTGAGATAGTTTTTCAACGCGGTGGCGGTGGAACCGGTGGAAACGATCCCGTTGGCGGTTGTCGGGATCAGAATGTTGTTCTGGAGGTAAGTGGCGTCGCTCGCATCGACCGTGGTGGTTTGGCCGTAGTAGTCACTTGGCAATACCGTGGCGCTGGCACGTCGGCCCAGACCGTAAAGGTCCATGTTCTTCGGAGTGCCTGTCTTGCTGGCAAGGTTGAACCGGAACACCGCCGAGGTGAAGGGATTGGCCACCGCGCCGAGGTTGGGAAGCTGGAATACGAAAACCGCGGCACGGTCAACAGCCGGACTACTGCCAGCACCGCCTGCCAACAGCGTGGTGGAATTCGAGGCGGATACGACCGAATCCGCCCGCACGTCCGTATCACTGGCCTCACCGAACATGGCCGCCGCATGCACCAGCGGGGTGAACATCGCCAAGGAAGCAAGTAGGAAAACACATGGCAGGAAGACGTGGCGGAGGAAGAGTTTGGAATTCATGGGTTCGGATGGGTTATTTTGATGGGTTCGGATGTGCCATCCAAGTCCTGACATTTCTGCATGAAAAATGTCGTAGCATCAGGATTCTTTCATTGCTGCAAGGATATGATCAGTGGGCAAAACTACCCATTGGGATCCGGTTCTTTGATGGCGTGCGAGGGTGGTTCGATAGGCTCCGTGGTGCAGGTGTCGAAGGGCGGCGGTGGTAAAAACCGGACACATTCAATGCGTGACCCGCAGACGGACGAATCGCCCTCCGTTCGTTCCTGCGGACAGTGTCGCTTTGATCTGCTGCGTGGTGCCGTTGTCGGACATGATGGTGCTGGTGACGCCGGAGGTGTTCCAAGGGCCGGTGAGGGTGTCCGACCACTCGACGGCAAAGACGACATCGGTGGCGGCTTTGTCCCTGGTGTAGATATATTCGAGATTGGAGCCGCCGCTTAGGGCGGAGGAGTGTGGCTGTGCGTTGTTCGTGTTTGGATTCGTGCCGCAGGCGTATTCGAGGAGATTGGAGAGGCCGTCGTTGTCTTTGTCCGCCGTATCGGCGTAGGAACCGGTGTTGGCGGTGGTGCCAAAGTGCAACAGACGCCAGGAATCGAACGGGAAAAGAACATTCACATTCACGGTGCTGGCCGTGGTTTGACCGGCGAGGTGTGCAACCGGTCGCGTGATGAGTTCGCCTATTTCGGTGCCGCTCAGGGCGGCGTTGAACACGGCAAGATCCGCCAGCGAGCCGTTCAGCCAGCGGTCGAGGACGCTGGTGGCGGAGGGTCCGCCGAACTTTACCGGGCTGCTGTTGTCAAAGGAGAATCCGAATGCCGAGTCCGTGCCTACAAGGACACCATTGTGATACCAATTCAATTTGGAGGCACCGCGCACGACGGCGAAGTGATGCCAGACGCCGGTGGTGACGCCCGTCTTGCTCAAACCGGCGTCCAGGGCGGCACCATTGTAGTTGCGGAGTTCAAGGGTGGAGCTGCTGCTGTAAAAGGCGAGGGTCATGGCATCGCTGCTGTAGCCTCCGGACGCGCCGAGTTGCATGACGACATCGAGATTGTTGGCGACACTCCGTTTGAACCAACCGGTGATCGTCCAGTCTTCGTTGGCAAGATCGACATCGCCAATCGTGAGGGCGCGCTCAACCCTTGCTGCTCCCGCGGTGCCATTTTCAGTGAGCTGGAGGCTCAGGGTGTGCTGGGGCGCGAGTGCCTGTGGGACGTTGCCTGTGAAGCCGGCGGCACCGGTACCCTGCACATTCAGCGCACCATCGCGGCCATTGCCCGTGATGTCGCGGGAGTCGGAGGCTTGGAAATCATAATTGAACAGCGTGCGGGCATCGGTGGCCGTGTCGCTGACGGAGTATCCGAAATTGGCTGGCCCGCTGTAACCCGGAGTGGGAGTGAAGCGTGCGGTATGGCCGTCCGGAAGCAGCATGACACTGCCGTTGCTGGCAGATCCAAGGTTGAAGCGGAGTTTCGACAACGGCGTCTCCACATCACTGACGAGCAGCGAAAGATCGACATCCACCGATGTATTGAGCGGCGTGCTGGCATTTCCGGCCAGAGCTGTTGGCGGGAAGGCGATTTCGATGCGGCGGGTCAGGCTGGTCTTGCTGAGACCGTTGCTGGCTGTGGCCATGGCACTCAAATCATGAAACCCGCCGGCAAGGTCGGCGTTGATGGAATATGGCGGGGTGGTATCGGTGCCGAGAAGAGTTGCTCCATCGTAGAATGCCACGCCGGTGATGGTGCCTTCGGGCGCCTGTGCACTGGCAGTGATGGTGATGGTGTCCGCCTGTGGAAAGAAGTCTCCGTCGGTAGGGTTCTCGATCGCGACCACTGGCGGAACGGGGCCGGTGAACAGAGTGAGCTTGGGTTTGTTCGCCGCAGTGGAATGTTCCCGGGAGCCGTAACTCACAAGTCCATCACTCGTTTGCGTGGTGCCGTAAACCCGGAAGGAAACCTGGCCTGAAGCGGGAATGGCGTTGGTGACGTTAGCTTCGATCGGCACGCCCACAGCGGGCGTCCATGTCGCCAGGGTGCCGCCCGTGGATGAGGGCCGGTTGTTCCAGGTGATGCCACCTGCACCTGATTCGATCCAGGAATCGTCCTCGACCCGCGCGATTCCATGCACGCCGGGCGTCGAGGTGCTCAATGGCATGAGCTGCAGGTAAGCTCCAATCAGCGCGCCGCGGTAGGCGGGAACATTGAAACGCAGATAGGATTCGCGATTGTATCCGGTATTGGCCTTTTTGACGGCAAGCGTCGAGCTGGTCCCATAGTTGCTGTTTTCGCTGCCCGCGGCGTCATAGACGTAGGAATCGGCTTTCGCGGAGATGTCCGTGATCGCCGGGCTGCCCAGATAGAAACGGGCGTGAAACGTCCTGCCAGCCGAGCCGTTGACATCCACACTCAGCATGACCGTGGGCGAAGTTTGGGTCACGCTGACACCGCCGTCCGCATTGACGAGTACGCCGCCATTCATCGCGATCTGGAGGTTGATGCTGCCGGGGTTGACCTGTGTGGGATCGCTGACCGCCACATCGAGGAAAGTGCCGTCGTTCTGAATGAGCACGCAGGATTTCTTGTCGGAGGTGATGACTCCGGCGGTCCGCACGGTGTCCGACCAGAAATTCGCCGCGGTGATGCCAAGCGTGATCTCGCTGACGGCTTGCACATTGGCATTATTGGCGATCACCGTGATCTGGGGCTGGGCGGCGTAACTCGCCACACTCGTCGCGTTGCGCCCGGGCAGCAGCACATATTGGTAGGTGGCATTGGAAGGGTTGCTTCCGTGTTCAAAGCCCATCCGGAAGTAATTGCGCGTAATCGGGTCCGTGGAGCCGTCACTGTCGATGTCGGACCACGATCCCGTGCGCGCCTCGCGGACGGCCTTGATCGTGGCGGGCTGCGGAAAGTAATAGCCGATATCCGCGCCCGATGCCGTGCCCGCGAGGTGCGCCGAAGTCACGCTGTTCATGGTCTCGGTCCAGCCGGGGGAATTCGATTTGACAGTTCCGTTGACAGTGAAGGCATTGCTGCCCTTGGTGTTGAGCTTGCGGTTTTCCACCGTGGTCTCGATGGGGCGGTTGTCGGTGCTGGTGATGCCGGTGCCGAGGCAGACGACCTCGTCGTCGAACATGAACCAGGACTTCCTGCCCGTCAGGGTCACTCCAACACCTTTGAACCACATTCCAGCCGCGCCGAATTTTCCGAGTGTGGCACCACCCACCCAACCATACGGTGACAAAGTGCTCTGCCCCTGCGCGCGCGGACCGATGCTGGCGGGATCCGGCGGCAGCTTGTTGTGGGTGACATCGGCGGTGACGCCGGGCAACCGGTATGGATCGATCGTGGCCCCGTATGCGTCGGCAAACGCGTTCAAGTCGGCGTTATGGAGAATGGTCTGGCCGTCGCCGGTGAACCAGCCGCGCAGGTTCTCGCCGTTGATGGATTCGAAGTTCGCGATGCGCGAGGAGCACATGGAAAGACCGAAACCGTAGCCGGTGCCGAGGTGAATCACGCGGTCCATGTCGGCGAAGGTGTAGTGTGCCAGCAACTCGGGGCGCGGAACAATGCTGGTGTCTGCCATCAACTCCTGAGCCATTTGAAGTGTCGACAAGCCACGGCCCGCCACGAAATCGCGCGTCGTGTCTGACAGCGCCCAGCCCTTGATCATGCTTTTCATGCGCGCCGCATCCGCCGCCGGGGCGAACTGGGCGATTTCGAGGATCGACTCCATCATGCCGTAACTGCTCGTGGAGGCGTTGGCCCGCCCCGCCTCGCGTCCGCGCACCAGATCGAAAGTGTTTCCTCGATAGATGATCGGTTCGTAGGAATCAAACACCCAGCGATAGAGGTTGGCCTGCGCGGGATCGGTCGCTTTCCACGTCGATCCGCTGAGCCAGTTGAGCACGGGAGCCATGTTGTCGATCAGGGCAGCGCCGTAACCCGCTGTGTAGGGATGGATGTTGTGCTGGACGAAGGATCCATCCACGTAGAAGCCGTCGCCGGTGGTCACGTAAGGAAACACGTCGCTGAAAGCATCCCGGCAAAGCGCGAGTTTGGCGCTGCTCTTGACGAGGCAGCCCCGCACTCCGACCACCCGCGCCTTCCAGACCTTGTTGGCCCCGGTCATGTCGGGCGTGGGCACCTGGTGGTTCACGGCGTTCATGTAATTGGTGCGCTGCGTGCTGGAAAGCTGGCTGTAGATCAGCACGCAGATGTCGGTTAGCCGCAGCGGCGTGCCGATCTCCCAATCCCACCAGTTGTCATATTGCGCGATCGTTTCGTTGTAGCGGTTGGTGTTCAACCACTCGAGGCCGCCGATGATGTCAGCCAGCAGCGTCGCATTGCCTTGCAGCGAGCATCCCGACGTCGCATGTGCCAGCGCCATGGACCTGAGCCGCGTGTAGCTGGTGGTGATGTGCGAGGACTTGGTGGCGCTGGCGGCGTCGCTCCAGAGAAACGTGCGCGAGGGGGATTTGTCCATGCTCGACCAGACGGAGTTGGCCGCGTTGGCAACGCTGTTCAATCGGGAGATGACGGCGGCGTCATTGGTGTCGTAACCGGCGCCAACGGTGATGTCCCGCCACTTCAGCCGCAGGTCATCGTATGCGTCCGCTTGGACGAACGTGACGAGCATGAGGAGCAATAACGCGATGCGAGGCATTGATGGAGGCTTGTGGATCAGAAACGGCCCGCAGGGGAAAGCGGGGTCGAAGAGGTGGAGGCACAGGGTCGGGACATTGGGATGCAAAATCAATGGTCAGGGAGTTCTGATCCGCCCGCTGCAGCTTTTTTCAACTCCCAAACGCACGAGTCAGTGAGTTTCCGACCCTTGACGACCGACTCAACTTCGATCGTGTTGTTGCCCGGCTTCAACCTGACTTCGTCCCAGCGGGCAATTTTCAAATCGTCCACCTCCTTAGTTCCGATTTCCGCGCCATTGACCCGAAGCTTCACCGAGGGCGCGTTGGCATAGATTTTCACCGGAGTGACGGCATCCTCACGCTCCACGTGGCGGCGCGAGGTGATGTATAGCACGGGCTCCTCGGACCAGTTCGCCTTGTAGAAGAAGAATGCGTCCTTGCGCGTCTTGCGGTCGTAGCTAACGAGGCCTTTGTCGTTGATACCGGGGGCATCGCCTTCGTCGCGCCAGTCGCTGGCGAAGTCGAACATATTCCAGACGAACGATCCCCAGCACGGTGCGTAATCGCGGATCGACCGGTAGTTTCCCTCATGCACGATGGCCTGCCATTCCTCGGGGTGCCAGCGGCTGGTCGGGACGCTCTTGGGCGGGTTCTGCCGATGGTGGCGGATGGATCCGCCGGCACCGTATTCACTCACGCCGATGCCACGGCTTTCGCCTAACCGGTTGTATTTTTCCAGCACTTGGGTCATGCCGTCCGGATTGCCTTCATACCAGCCGGGGTAGGCGTTGAATGCGAGGAGGTCGGTGATATTGGCGAGGCCGACACGGTCCGTTTTGTTAGTGGCCCCTGCGGTGAAACGGGTGGGGTCCTCTTCCTTGGCGAGCGCGTTGAGTTCCTTGAGCAGGGAATCGAAATCCGCCGACGGGCGGTGATACATCTCGTTGAAAAGGCTCCAGCAGAAGATCGACGGGTGATTGCCATGCTGAAGGATCATTTCGCGCAGTTGGGTTTTCGCGTTGTCCGCGAATGCGGGATCGTGGCTGATGCAATCCACGTTCGGCACCTCGGCCCAGACGAGCAGGCCCGCCTTGTCGCAAAGCGAATAAAACTCGCCGGCATGCGGGTAATGTGCGAGCCGCACGCCGTGCGCGCCGATTTCCCGGATGAGCCGGATGTCCTCGGCGTGATCCTCACTGCCAACCGCCCAGCCCTTGCCCGCGCGGTCCTGATGGCGGTTGACGCCGTAGATCATGTAGGGTTCGCCGTTTAGTAAAAAACCTTGCTGCGGATCGACCTTGAAGAATCGAAGACCCAGCGGTTCTACCTGCGAATCGATCACCTGCCCGCCCTGCTTGAGGGAAATCTCCACGCTGTAGAGGTAGGGATCTCTCCGGCCGTGCCAGAGACGCGGATTCTTCAAGGTCAGCCGCTGGGTCACCACGGTGGTGCCTTGGGCGCGCACGGAGGATGATTCGCGGGCCACTACGGCTTCCTCCGCGTCTTTCAGGGAACACTCCACCTCGAAGTCGGCCGCGTCGCCCGCGTTGTCGATGGTGGTGCGCACCTCGATCCCGGCCGATTCGCGGCTGATGTCCTGCTGGCGGATCCGCACGCCGTTTGATCCAAGGACCAGCGGTGAAATGCAGGCCTGGCTCTTGGTCAGCAGGCTCACCGGCCGGTAGATGCCGCCGAAGACCGGAAAATCCCCGGAAAGCGGCGGCAAGTCCGAGCGCCAACTGTTATCCACCCGCACGCGGAGTTCGTTGTCGGCACCGGTCTTGAACCGTTTGGTCAGTTCCAGGCAAAACGCGCCGAAGGCCCCCTTGTGCCCGCCCACCGGCTGGCCATTGAGATAGACGTCCGCCACGCTTGATGCGCCTTCGAAGCGGATGAAGAGCCGCTTGCCGCGCAAGGATTCATCGGCCTTGATGATCTTCCGATACCAGCCCGGACCGCGTTGGTATCCGTCCCGGCTCTGCATGTCCTTGCCACCGCCGTTGGCGGCATCGCTCACGTTCCAAGTGTGGGGTAGGTCCACGGTTTCCCAAGCGCTTGCATCCGCAGCGGTGCCCGCATCCCCTTTGAAAAACGACCATGCCTGGCAGAACGACGCTTCTGCGGAGAGCCGCAACGAACATCCGAGCAACAGGGTTCCCGCGATGTTAAGAAGGGGTTTTACGATCATTTTTATGTATTCTAGTGCCTGCTTGCGATGGCTTGCAGTGGGCAATATTGCCCATGGCGGCACCCGGTTCTTGTCATCAGCATGAAGGGGGTGCATGTAGGAAACATGTTTTCACGCGTGATGACCGCATGTTGTTGCTGGATCACGGCCATGGCGGCGTTGAGCGCTGCCCGGGCCGTGGAATCCGTGGACATGTTGATCCGCCATTGGAGCACGCGCGACGGATTGCCCAACAACCGCGTCCGCGGCGTGATCCGGACCGGCGACGGCTTCATCTGGCTCGCCACCGATGGCGGCGCGGTGCGCTTCGACGGGATGAACTTCGCGGTTTTCGGCCTGAGGGAGGGGCTGCTCGCCCCGATCGTGCTCGCCATCCGGGAAACTCAGGACCGCCGTTTGTGGTTCGGCACGCTGGGCGGTGGATTGGGCGTCTATCGGAACGGCGGCATCGAGAACACCTACACCACGGCGGACGGCCTGCCCTCCAACTGGGTCACCGGCATCGAGGTGGACGCGTCCGGCACCCTGGTGGCCATCACGCGGAACGGCGCAGCCCGGTTCACCCGCGACCGCTTCACGCCGTTGCTCAAAGAGGGACCGCCTCCTTTTTTCACGACATCGATCCAGACCGATGGCGGCGGCGCGTTCTGGGGAATCTCCGCAAACCGTTCCCTGACCACATGGAAGGACGGCGCATGGCAGCCGTTCGATCATGGCGGACCGGCGAAAACGGATGCCATTACCATCGATCCGCAAGGACGGCTGTGGTGCGCCGAAACCGGCACCTTATGGCTGCGGGACGGTGGGACCTGGACTCCGCATCCACTGCCGGAGAAGTTTCAACGACCGGTCGCTTCCATCGCCGCGTCCAGTGATTGCACAGTGTGGCTGGCGTTCCACCGGCACGGTTTGTGCGGATTCAAGGACGGCAGGTTTTTCACCCCGAAGCCGACTGCGGATTTCACCCATGACCGGGTGGAAACCGTTGTCTCCACAGCGGACGGGCAATTGTGGGTGACATCCGCCAATGGCTTCTACCGGCTGTCCCCAAGCCGCATCCACTCTTCCCTGTTGGACGATCCCGGTTCGCCAAGCGCCGCCAACATCCTCGGCGGCATCGTCGAGGTTTCGCCGGGGGAATTCATCATCGCCACGCAAGGAAGCGGATTCTACCGGTGGCGGGACGGCCACGCCTCGCGGCTGAACGATGATCCCGAACTCGGAGCCGGAGTTTATGGCAATGCCGTGCTCAAGGCCGGCGATGGAACCATTTGGCTGGGAGCATCAAATGGTTTGCATGAAATGAAGCCGGACGGGTCTGTCCACAGGCATGCGATGCCCGGTGATCCGGTGGACGAGGTTTGGGCGCTTGCACTCCACCCGGAAGGCTTGTGGGTGGGTACCGGATTCGGCCAACTCCATCTGCTCGCCAATGGCAAATTTGAAACCATCAACTACGGCGGTGACCGTGAACCCATCAAGGCCTTTGCACGCGAACCGGACGGAACACTCTGGGTGGGCACCCGTGGCAACGGCCTCTATCGGCGCATGGATGACCGCTGGGACCGCTTCGACCGCAACAGCGGACTTCTCAGCAACATCATCCGCTGTCTCCATCTCGATCCCGAAGGCCGCCTGTGGGTGGGATCCGACGGCGGCGGTCTCTCGCTGCGGCTCGACAACCGACGTTTCATCTCCGTCACCGCGCAGGACGGTCTTCCCAACAACACCGTTTCGCAGATCCTGCTGGATCCTCAGGGACGACTGTGGGTGGGAACCCACCGAGGTCTGGCCGTTTTCGACAAGACGGCGCTGGCGTCCATCGCCGCCGGCCGGCTCGATGCCCTGCACCCGCTCCTCATCAATGAGGCCGATGGCATGCCTGCCGACGAACTGACGATCGTGCCGCCGCGGCCTGCGAGTGATGGTACTACGGTGTTCGCCACCACCCGCGGATTCTTCCAACTCAGGATGGAGGACTTCCAGGCGGATCCGACCCGCCCTCCGGTCTATATCGAGGAAATCCGCGCAAATGGGAAACGCATCAACTTCATTCCGAAACATCTCTCGCTGCCGGCCGGCACCGATCGGCTGGAATTTTCGTTCACGGGCCTGAACTTCCACGACCCGGGCCGGTTGAAGTTCCGTAGCCGCATCACCGGGATCGACGACGACTGGATTCTGTTAGGCAAACGGTGTGCCAACGAATACCGCAACCTCCGGCCCGGAACTTATCAATTCCAGGCGGAGGCCACATCCGGCAACGGCCTGTGGAGCGCCACACCCGCCGTGGTGGACATCACCATCGCACCTCAATTCTGGCAGACGCGGTGGTTTCAGATCGCTTCCATTGTTGCCAGCTTCGGCATCGTGGCGGCCTTGGTGTGGATGTCCGAGCGCCAACGCGCCCGCCGCAAGATCGAGATTCTGAAACGCCGCCGGGCGGTGGATGCCGAGCGGGCCCGCATCGCGCGCGACCTTCATGATGACATCGGTGCCAGCCTCACCCAGATGGCGCTTCAGAGCCAGTTGGCCGAACGCAATGTCGCCCGCCAGCCGGAGCGCGCGGCAAACCACCTGCAGGAAGTGTTCAAGACGGCCAGCCGGATGACGCGCACGCTTGACGAAATCATTTGGGCGGTGAATCCGAAACACGACACCCTGGAAAATTTCGTCCTCTTCCTCGGTTCGCATACCCAGGGCGTTGCCGAATCCGCAGGCTTGCGCTGTCGGATCGATGTGCCCGATTCGATTCCGGCGCGGATCATGCCGTCCAACGTCCGGCATCACCTCTACCTCTCGGCCAAGGAGGTGTTCCACAACATTGTCAAGCACGCCAACGCCACCGAAGTATTCCTCCGGATCAAACTCGATGACGGCGAGTGTGTGATTCTCATCGGCGACGACGGAAAAGGGTTTGAGAACGGCGCGGCAGCCATCGACGCGGACGGACTGATCAACATGCGCGACCGGCTTGAAAAGATCCATGGCACTTGCATTCGCCAAAGCAGTCACGGCCATGGCACATCCATCGAAATGCGCGTGCCCATGACATGGGCGGACGTGTGAAAGTGCCGGCTTGCCCCTTGGCCGCTCCGATTTCACGCTTGAAAATCATCCATGAAAAAAGAACTCCCGACACCTCGCTCCCCTACCGAAGATCCCGCGGGTGGAAAAATCACCATCGGCATCGTCGAGGATGATTCGCGCATCCGCTGGGGGCTGGAGGCAATCCTTCAGGAGGAACCGGATTTCGAATGCGTCGGCCAATTCGCCAATGGCGAGGAAGCCCTCAAACATCTGCCCATGCTCAAACCGAAAGTCGTCATCATGGACGTCAACCTGCCGGGCATGTCCGGCATTGATTGCGTACGAGGCCTCACCGCATGCGAGAATCCGCCGCAGGTGATCATGCTCACGGTGCGGCAGGATTCCGAGATCATCTTCGCCTCACTAGCCGCTGGCGCCTGCGGCTACCTACTGAAGCCGCCGACGGCGAGCCAGTTGGTCGAAGCCGTCCGGGACGTGTTCGCGGGCGGCGCGCCGATGACCGCCTCCATCGCCCGACGCGTCGCCCAGTCGTTCAAGAAGGAGGAAACGAAAAACCCGGAACTCAACAGCCTTTCGCCGCGCGAGGTGGAGGTGCTTGAATTGCTGGCCAAGGGATTCGCCTACAAGGAAGTGGCCGCGGAATTGAACATCAGCTACTCGACCGTGCAGCGCCATATCGAGAGTATCTATCGGAAACTCCACGTCCATTCCCGCACCCATGCGGTGACCAAGTTCCTCGGCGCGTGATCCCGGCCGCGGTCCACATTACTTCCCGGGCCTCGCGGCGCCCGGGTGCCTGCGGTCCGCCTCGATCTGCGCGAGTGTCTGCCAGACACGAACGTAATCGACCTGGAAGGTGTCCGGCAGCTTTGCCTTGGAAATTTCGCCCGACCATTTCGCCGCCTCGCAGGAAAGGATGAGGTATTGGGGTCGCTTGGATACGGGAGCTTTCCGCAAGCGGCCGCTTTCGACGCCATCGATGTAGAACACATAACCCATCTCGTCCCATTTCATGGCGAAGGTGCGGAAGTCCGCGGCGAGGTTGCGCATCGCCTTGCCGACGCTCTCCTTCTTGTGGTGGAGCTTGTCGTATCCATCCCAGTGAGCGGTGTGTCTGGCCTGATCCTTGTATTTCCTGTGGCCCGGAAAATACTCGATGACATCCATTTCAACTCCTGCGTTTGCGGGATCGCCCACCGGCTTGCCGATGGTGGGGCTCTGCACCCAGAAGGCGGACCAGGCTCCGGGCGAGTTCAGCATCTTACAACGACATTCATAGTAACCGTGGGTGGCGGCGAACTTTCTTCGCGTATCGATGCCGCCCGCCTCGATCCGGTTGTTGGCGCGCCTGACCGTGATGACGAGATTGCCTTTGCCGTCCAGACGGCAGGCTTCGGGCACGTTGAATGCGTCCTTGCGTGGCCCGGGAGCCCAGTCGGACCAACGTTCCTTCGCAGCGGGAGCGCCGGCGGCACCGTCGAAGTTTTCCTCGAAAACCAGTCGGAAGTCCTTGTCCCTGATGGGAGCGGGCAGGATGCACTCGAATACCGCCGCCGGGACTGATTCCGTGGCGGTATGATCGCTGGTTTCACTTTTTCCGCAGGCGGCAACGAGAAAAAGGAACGAGGTCAGGACACATGGAGATTTCATCGCGGAATGATCGGCTGGGACACCATGGATCTCAAGAATCCGTTGGCGATGTTGTTGCGGGAACTGATTGGCCGACGTTGGTTTCCTTCCGAGGTTCGTCGCTCCGCTTACCGCGGAACGTGATGGCGAAACGATGGCTCTGACCTGCTTTCAGGCGATAGGGTTTGAGAACCGGCAGGCCCCAGCTGTTGTCGCCACCCACTCCCATCTGCGCGCCATCCACATTGACGGTGATGAAGTCGCGTTGCGGCAGTTGGTAATGATGTGGGGAAGTGGCGAGGTCTGTCGCGCTGTATGGCCAGGCGCTCACACCAAACGGCGGCCCCTCGGCTTCGATCCGCAGGGCAACGCCGTCATCAGCGGAAAACTCGATCCAGCGGATGTCCGAGCGGTTGGCGTTTTCCTGCGGACGGACGTAGGGCGTGATCCATTCGTTCACCGTGCTTTCGTGGATGGCGATGGCCGCCCCGCTTTTGCGGTCCTGATAGTTCTCATGCGGCCCGCGGCCGAACCACCGGACACCGTTCATTTTGCGCGGGATGGCGAAATGCATGCCCACGCGTGGTAACTCGGGAGCCTTGTCGGCGGGATCAAGTTTCATTTCCACCCGCAGGGTGCCGTCGGCGTGAAGCGCATAGGTCAGCTCACAGTGGCCGGTGGTGAGTTTCAGTCTTGCGGTGAGCAAGCCGGGCGATGCGCCGGGCGCAAGCGAGAGCAATGCGGCCTTGTCCCCGGCGTCTCTCCACGCGCCCATGAGCTTCGGGGTTTTCCAGCCGATGTCATTGTCAATGGGCACACGCCAGAAGGATGGATTGACAGGAGATGTCAGGACTTCGTGGCCGGAGAGCTTGAGTGATTCGAGCCAACCCTGACGTCCATCGATGCGCACGCGAGTGCCGTTTGCCTCCGCCACCCAGTCACCATCAAGCTCGCGAAACGGAATCCCGATAGCGACGTCATTGCCCGCGATCGCGGACGGCGGCGCGGAAACGGCGAGTTGCTCCCATGCGACCACATGACCGGCTGCGGCCCAGGACTCGTTTCCAGCCAGGCGGAAGCGAACTGTTAGATAATATTCCATCCCTGGCTTCAGCGCGGTGCTTTTCCAAGGAACCGTCACCACCCGCTCCGCGCCGGGCGCGAGGTCGAGTTTGTCCAATTTGCCTTCCGCGACCATCCGTCCATCGGCTTCCAGCACCCAGTCGGTGTCGAATCGTTCAAGGGAAACGAAATCATATCCGTTGCGAATGCGGATTTTTCCGAGCGCCATGTCTTCCGGCAGCACCTTGATGAATTGGAAAACCTTTGCGGCCTCCCAATAATGCGGACGGGGAGAACGCTCGGCGTCCACCATCCCCTTACAGCAGAAAACTCCGTCGTTCGGCTCATCGCCGAAGTCGCCACCGTAGGCGAAGAATTTTTTTCCATCGGGCGCGGTCTTGTAAGGCGTCTGGTCCACCCACTCCCAGATGAAGCCGCCGATCAGGATCGGGTGCTTTTCGATGACGTCCCAGTAGTCCTTCAGGTTGCCTAGGCTGTTGCCCATGGCATGGGCGTATTCATTCATCAGGAACGGCCGGCCGCTCGGGTATTTGCCGTGCTGTTCCTCGTTGGTGCTCTCGCCGCGCTCGCCCTTGCGCACTGCCTTGCCGGCCACATGTTTCAAGAGCCACTCGATGGTCGGATAGGTCTGGCTGTCCATGTCCGCGGCGCGGTTCATGTCCGCATACTGGATCGGGCGGCGCTCGGGATCCACGGCCAGCGCAGCCTCGCGCATCGATAGGAAAACATTGCCGTATCCCGCCTCGTTGCCGAGCGACCAGATCACCACGCTGGGGGCGCCGCGGTTGCGTAGCACCATGCTTTGCATGCGGTCCACGCAGGAGGCGCGCCATTCGTCGCGGTCGCCGGGCAGCACGTTTTTGTGATAACTCAGTCCGTGCGATTCAACATTCGCCTCGTCGAGGACGAACAGGCCGTGGCGGTTGCAAAGTTCATACCAGCGCGGGTCGTTGGGGTAATGCGATGAGCGGACGAAATTCAGGTTGGCCTGCTTGATCAGGCGGATATCCTGCTCCATGCGTTCGCGGGTGATCGTGTAGCCGGTTGCCGGGTCGAACTCGTGGCGGTTCACGCCCTTGATCTTGACTGGGCGGCCGTTGACGAGGAATTCCGGTCCGCGGATCTCCACCTTGCGGAAACCCACGTCGAAGCGCCGGGCTTCGATGACCTTTCCATCCCGGACCAATTCGACCAACGCGTCATAAACATTCGGCGTTTCCGAAGTCCACAGCAGGGGCCGCTCCACCACGGCGTTGGAGGTGACGCGCGATGATGAAAAGCCTGTTCCGATTTCTTCGACGGCTTCATCCAGCAAGGGCCCTGCGCCCACCAGAGAGCCATCCGGCGTGCGCAGGCTCAGCCGGACGCGCAGGTTGTCCGCCTTCACGGTCGATGCGTTGCGCAAGGTGTAATGCAGCGACGCGCTGGCACTCTGCATATCCTCATCCAGCGCGGCGTGGACGAACGAATCCCATACGGTGACGTCTGCAGTGGTGTAGAGGAACACATCGCGGAAGATGCCGCTCAGCCGCCACATGTCCTGATCTTCCAGATACAAGCCGTCGCAAAACCGATAGACCTCGACGGCGAGTTTGTTGGATCCGGGCTTGATGTGGCCGGTGATGTCGAATTCCGCCGGCGAGCGCGAGTCCTCGCTGTAGCCGATGCGTGCGCCGTTCACCCACACATACATGGCCGAACTCACACCCGCGAAATGGAGTAGCACCCGCTGGCCGCTCCACCCGGCCGGGACTTCGAACTCGCGGAGATAGGAACCGACCGGATTGCGCTGGGTGTAGGACGAGTAGTCCCTCGGCGGTTCGTCCATCACGGAGGGCGGATTCACTTGAAAAGGATAGCGGGAGTTCAGATAGATCGGCACTCCATAGCCCTGCAACTCCCAGCAGGAAGGAACCGGGATCGATTTCCACGATGTGGTGTCATGCTCCGGCGCGAAAAAATTCACTGTCCGGGCATCTGGATCCGGCGACCAGTGGAACCGCCAATTGCCATTCAAGGACCGCACCCACGGAGAGTGGTCGTAGGTGCTTTTCCAAGCTGACGCAGCGTCCTGGCAAGGCCACGCGGAGTTGCGTGGCGGCAGCTTGTTCACCTCGAAGACCCGCGGATCCTGCCACTCGTACTCTGGTGCGGCGGCAGCGGCGTCCTTCGTCGCGAAAATGGCGAGTGCCGCCAGCAGTATGGGAAATCGGTTCACGCAGGGTATCAGCGGGTGGATGGGCTGGCGTCCAGGGTTTTTCCGGCGGCTCCGGTCTCGCAATAGCCGAGCGATGCCAGGAATTTCCTTTCCTCGGATTCGATCATGGCGACTTGTTCCTTGCTCCTTTGGGTGTGCGTTGCGCCCTTCATGACGAAGAGTTCACAGCGGCTGCCCAGCGCTTTCATCTGGCGTTGGAAACGTTCGGCGGCTTCAACGGTGATGTATTTCTTCTCGCTGTCGCCCACGAACACGATCCCCGGCGGTGCTCCTGCCGCGATGTTGTGCAGTGGCGAAAAATCGCGCCAATGTTCTTTCATAATCTTGTGATAGTGTCCGTAGCCTCCGGGGCTGTTGTCGAACACCGGTGAATGCATGATCATCGCATCCGGCCGGCAACTGACGGACGTGTCCTCGCCCTCTTCGTCGAACTTCTTGAGCAGCGCGGTGGCGGCCACCAGCTGCCCGCCGGCGGACGCTCCGGAAGCCGCGATTTTTCCCGGATCGATGCCGAGTTCGCCCGCGTGGGAGCGAATCCAGCGGATGGCTGACTTGGCATCACGCACGCTGTCGAGTGGCGTGCCGCCATGCTTTTCCCGGATGCGGTATTCCACGGTGATCGCCACCAACCCGCGGGAGGCCCAACGCCGGCAACCGCCATGGCACTTGGCGGGCTCGCCTGAGACCCAGCCGCCACCATGGAACAGAACCACGCAGGGACGCTTGCCGCCGACATCCTCCCCGGCAGGATTGAAGATGTGGAGTTGGAGCGGGAAGGTTCCCTTCTCCGTTTTCACGGTTTTGTAGGCCAGAATCCGGTCGGGCTTGTCAGCCGGGGCGGCGGTGCCGGTGCCGAGCGCCAGATGAATGGCCAGCAGAATGGCCGGGCAAATGAATCTATTCATGACTGAATGTCAGGATCCGGCCCGCATCACAAAGTCAGTGATTTGGGTGGCGTGGTGCTGTTGTCATAAGCTCTCGTGAATTTGGCTTTTCTCAGGTCGGCCTTGTCCATGTGGCGGGCGGAGCCGTCGAACAAGAACGCACTGGCTTTGCCGCCTGCCTCGCACAGTCCGACACAGTCTCCACTTTCCTCGGCGATGCGGAAGATTTCACTGCCGTCGGAGGTCGAGGAAACGATCAACAACGGGTAGGATCCGGGCCTGGAAATGGAAGCGAGGGAAATCGACTTCACGTTCGCCTTGCTGCCATTGCATGGGGCGACATATTCTTCCTGGGTCCATCTTGTGGTGGTTCCGTCCGGATAGGTCACGTTCTGGAAGTTGGTGGCACGGCAGTTCCAGTGAGGCATGAGAGAAGGAAGTTTTTTCCGATCCCAGTGCATGATCTCAACATAAGATCGATCATTGTCCGGCAGTTCCAACTGCTTGCGGAGTATGATGGAGGGCCGGTAATCCCAAGCAGTTGAATTTCCCTCGGAAAAGTAGGAGCACCGCCCGTTTTTTTCGCTTGCATGACCCAGGAGCAGAGAGCCTGCCTGCCGCATGTTTGAAAGACGGGTGGACGCCTGGGCGCTTTGCTGCATCTGGCGGGTGATGGAGATCACGACCGTGGCAAGCACCGCGATGATGACGATGACAACCAGCACCTCTACATGGGTGAAGCCGCGGCGGGTGGAAGGAATCATGGTATGGATTCGGTGTTTCATGAGTTTGGTCAACTCGCCACGGTCTTGATCAGGGATTCTCCGCCTTGAGACGGGCGAAGAGCTTGCCGCCGCCCGCAGCCGCGGCCGAGTCGATGGTCGCCTGCACGCTGTTGAGCGCCGGCGGTCCCACGGGACCCGCTCCCACCTCAAAGGTCACGTTGTTGTCCGCAACAGGGTTGGTCTCATCCGGCACCACATTCGTGGTCGCAGTCCAGGTCGCGAGGTTGGTGCTGTATTCCACCTTCAGTGTCACGCCAACACCACGGGCGGACACCGGCAGGCAGTCGAAGTCTAGCACCAGATCGCCGCCGTTCTGCGAGACGGTGGGCAGCAGACCGAGGGCATTGGTGCCGGGAGTCTGCGCACCGAGCAGAAAGGCCAGGCCATCCTGCACGCCATCGCCATTAGCATCCCCGTCGAAGGGCTCGTCACCGGTCGCCCATGTGTCATAGGGCGTGCCGCTTGCCGCGACGAGTTTGATCTGACTGTTGGTGCCGGTGCCGTAATCATACGTGTAGCCGGCGGGCGCGAGGGCTGCGAATGCTCCCGTCAGCGTGCCGCTGTAGCTGGCGAGCACGTATTGCGCATCATCGAGTGGCCCGTTGACGACGTCGAAGGAAATGTTCGCATTGGCGATGTTCAGCGAGGCCGCGTCGATTTGTCCGCTGGAGCCTGTGCTCGAGGCATTGAGGCCGAAGGTGATGGGCTGGACATTGGCAGGAGCATAGGTGCCGGTTTTGGCCGTGGTATCCAGTTTCGCACTGGCGGCGATGGCGACGGAAGCGCTGTCGTCGATGTCGCCAATACCTGAGAGTGAGAGCGTGCCGCCGGTGACGGTGGTGTCACCGGTGTAGGTGTTGGACACGTTCAAGGTTAGGGTGCCAGCCCCGGCCTTGGTGAGCCCGCCAACACCCGAAACTCCCGCATCGAGCGCGGTGGAGAAGCCGTTGGTGTCGATGATGCCGCCGCCGGTGCCGGTGGTCACGTTGGTGCCCACGCTAATGAGTGATGTGAGGGTGATGTCGGCGGAGAGCTTGACGGTGCCCCCGCTGGAGAAGTTCAAGTTGGTGGTGCCGGTGCCGGTGCCTGCGAGGCTATTGCTGAAGCTACGACCGGTGGTGAAGGTGCCGCCGCTTAGATTCAGGGTGGCACTGCCACTTCCAGTCGAGGTGGCCTTGGCCAGATTGATATTATTCACGCCGGCATAGGTAAAGCTGGCCCCGCTGTTCACGGTCATTACCGCAGAGAATGATGAGTTCGATGGCTGGATGTTGATGAAACCGCCGTTCTGTGTCCAATTCGCCCCCGAGTCGAGGGTGAGGGTGCTATTTCCTCGAACGTTCAGGTTACCCGAGGCACCGGTGGTGACCGTTCCCGCCACGTTCAATACTTTAATGCAGTTACCATTTGTCAAATCGATGTTCTTTCCAGCAGCCACCCCGATGGTCGATCCGCTGAGAAAGTTGACAGTGTATGTGATGGTGTTGGGGGTTGCGGCATTCATGGTCCAGCCGCCGTTGGCGGCAGACTGGTCACCGCTGACATCGACGGTCAGAGATCTGTCAGAGCCGCCGGCGCTGATGCCGACGGTGGTGCCGCCGGTGTAGCTGTTGGTGCCGTTGAGGGCAACGACGCGGGTCGTGGCGCTGGCCGTGCCCGCGCCGATGATCGCGATTGCGCCTGTGCCGGAGACGGCT
>JBGSUP010000246.1:0-7466 GCA_041753485.1 Akkermansiaceae bacterium | reverse complement strand
GACGGTGCCCAATGCGACCATCGGCACCCTCACCGGCACCTCCCTCAGCTTCGCCAAGCGGCTGGACGCCACCGGTTTGACCTATGCCATCCAGCAATCCATCGATCTCGGCATCGGCGATGACTGGACGGAAGTCACCGGGGGAACCTATGTGAACGACACGGATGAAATCTCCTACGGCTTCACCCCCGGCACCCCGGCGAAGAATTTCTTCCGCCTCCAGGTCGAGTCGAACTGATCTCCAAACTCCGACTTCGAAGCGTCTCAATGTCTCCAATCCAAAAACTGAAAATCCCCATGAAACCCCGCATCCCATCCCGTCCACTCCTCAGCCGCAAATCCACCACCCTGCCCGCCGTGGCACTTCTTTCATTTGCCGCCGTATCCGCCCATGGCGCTATCGTGTTTAGCGATAACTTCACCAATGCGGTGCGTGTCGGGAGCACCGGTGCTTGGACAGGTATCGATCGGGATGGCGGAACTTCGAATGACTATGCGATGGCTTACAATAACACCAACCTGACGGTCGTACGGTCGGACGCGAATGCTCCCTATGTTGCGGCTGGCATCAACGGGAATTCCATCGCGGTTACAGGGAATGTGGCTTACAGCCTGAGCACTTACTTCACCCCTACCACGATTTTGGCCGGGCAAAGCATCTCGCTTACGTTCAATATACGTACCACTGCTGCTCCTACCGTGCACACTACCGCATCGACCTTCCGGTTCGGACTTTATGACTCGAATGTGGGGCAATTGGCCGACAACAACGTATTCACCGGTGCCGGCGCCTTCACGGATGATACCGGCTACGCAGCCTTCTACCTCCATAGCGGCGCCACCGCCACAACTTTAAACGTCGTCGGGGAGCGCACCACTCAGACTAACGTCCAAATTACCACTCCCGGCAACTATACGGTCGCGAGTTCTGCCTCGGTAGTCAGTGCGGTGGCGGCTGACACGACCTACGCGGTGACCTTGGACATTGTTCGCGCCTTGGACGGCAACTCCATCACCACCACCAGTTCCTTCAACGGCATCACCCGGAGCTACGTGGACACGACGAGTCTGATCACCGACTTCGACCACATGGCCATCTTCTTTGGCAGCCAGTGGGGAGGCACGGAATACATCGATGACGTCGTGGTCACCTTCGTCCCCGAGCCAAGTGCCGCGCTGTTGGGTGGTCTCGGCCTGCTGGCCCTTCTGCGCCGTCGTCGCTGAAATACTCAAGCGGCATTCTGCCGTCCTCCGTCAAGGCTGCGGAGAACGGGCAGACTGCCGCTACATTCGTTTCATTCGCTGCGACGGTCGCAGACCGCCGCTACAATCGCCTCCTTCGATTTCCCACCGAAACACTGAAACACCACTTCTCCGGGAGTTAATGGGTTTATCTCTGGGTTGAAAAAAGGGGTCGCCGACTGGAGGGTCGGCGGCCTCAAAGCGTAAGCAGCCTTAAACCCTGAATCAGAAATGAAACCACTATCGGAGCGCAGCGCAGATGGCCGTGGGCAAATGGACACGGATTAACACGGATGATGGAAGAGTTGTCGAGGCTTGGCCTGTCACTTGTTGGGGGAAAGCTGGATTTTGCGAGAGTCCCTGATAATCCGTGTGCATTCGCGTGAATCCGTGGTTTGTTTTCCTCCCAAGGTTGAATTCAATTCCCTGCTCCAATCCATTCCCAACGAAAAATCCAGCATGCTCTTGGAAATACCTATTCCGTTCCGCGTTCATTCCGATCCCGTTTCCTGCCGGAAATCGTTGGTGTCGGTCGTTCTGGCACTGCTTTCCCTCGCCACCGCGTCCGCCCAGACGGTAACACTCGTCAACGACGACTTCACCAATGCGGTTCGCGTCGGAGCCGCAAACAACTGGACTGGTGTGGACCGGGATGGTGGAACTTCAAATGACTATGTGCAGGCATACAACGACGGCACTCTTGCTGTAGGTCGATCAGATGCGAACGCCCCCAGCGTGGCAACCGGCATCACCGGCAATTCCCTGACCATTACCGGTGGCGCGGCGGGCAGCGTGAGCACCTACTTCACCCCCACAACGCTTGGTGCCGGGGACAGCATCTCCCTCTCGTTCAATTTCCGCAGCACTGCGGTTCCTGGCGCTACGACGGCATCGACTTTCCGGTTCGGACTCTTTGACTCGGGTGCGACCCGGTTGGCCGACAACAACTTGTTTGCCGGTGCCGGTGCCTTCACGGATGACACTGGCTACGCAGCCTTCTATTACCCCGGCACCGGGTCCACCACCTACAATGTCGTCGGCGAGCGCAACCCTCCCGCGAACTTCAATATTCTCAGAGACGCCAGCCATACGCTAGGAACGTCCGACCCGGTCAGCAATGACATGGCCGCCAACACCACCTACGCGGTGACTTTGGACGTGGTCCGCGCCCTGGACGGCAATTCCATCACCTACACCGGTTCTTTCAACGGCTTGACCCGGACCCTGACGGACACGGCGGATCTCGTCACCGAATTCGATCACCTGGCCATCTTCATTGGCAGCCAGTTCAGCGGCACGCAATCCATCGATGATGTCGTGGTCACCTACACCCCCGCCGCTTCCGCGAATCCCGATTTGCTGGCCTATTTTCCGTTCGACAGCGATTTCACCGACGCCTCGGGCAACAACAACCACCTCGTCAATCCCAGCGGTTCGCCGGACATCACCACGACAAGCGGCGAATCCGCCGTCGGTGGCGGAGCACTCAATCTGGATCAATCCGGCACCCAGGAATTCCTCGGACTGACCGACGACCTTGCTTTCGACGGGACCACTGCATGGTCGATGGCCTGGTGGGGAAAACGCAGCACTTCCGCGGGTGCCGCGCAAGGGATGATCGCCGGCAAGATCACCGATTCGAACAACTTCATCTGGACGCCTAACAACCCGGCGGCCGGCTCCGTGGAGGGACTTCGCCTGCGCGATAACACCGGAGCCAGCACGGACTACGACGGCATCGTGGATGACAACGCCTACCACCACTGGGCGGTGGTTTACAACGGTTCGGGCAGCGTCGAGGTCTGGCGGGACAATGTCAGCCTGGGCAGCAAGGCGTTTTCCGGCATCATCTCGCTGACCCACGTCGGGGCCGGAAACGCGAACCAGACCAACTCCTTCTACGGCCAGATCGACGAGCTGTATGTTTACGATGGCGCGATCAATGCGGCGAAGGTGGACGAGCTTTATTCCGCCCGCGTCGTGGACAACACGCCGCCCACTTTGGCCGCCAGCGGCATCGTCACGAATCAGGGGAGCCCGGTCGTCGCCAACACGCCGGTCACCTACACCGTGACTTTCAGCGAGGACATGGACGCCGCCACCGTGGACGCCTCCGACTTCGGCAACGCGGGCACCGCGCCCATCAGCATCGGAGCGCCCACCGAGATCTCGCCCGGAGTCTTCAGCGTGGTGGTCACCCCGACCGGCCCGGGTTCCCTCCAGCTGAAAGTGCTCGCCGGTGCCGTCCTCAACGATGCCGCCGGCAATCCGCTCAACACCGGCTCCGCGATCGTTGGTGAGACCAGCATCACCGTGAACCCCGCCGTCCCGGTCACCCGCTTGCGCGTCTATCTGATCGGTGGCCAGTCGAATGCCGATGGCCGTGCCGTGGCAGCCGATCTCCCTACCACCCCGGTGAATCTCCAGCAGCCGCAGGACGATGTGGATTATTATGAAACCAGCCTGACCACACTCAGGCCGCTTGGCGAGTTTGGTCCGGAAATCACCCTCGGCCGCAGCATGGCGGATGCCTGGTCATTCGAAACCGGCACCCGCGTGGCGATCATCAAATATGGCGTCAGTGGAACAAGCCTCGATGTTGATTGGAAAGCCGGCGGCAATGCCACAACCACCAATGACGGACCCCGCTATGTTTCTTTCCAGTCAGTCGTAACCAATGGCCTGGCCGCCCTCGACGTCAAATATCCGGACGCAACCATCGAGATCGAAGGCATGCTCTGGATGCAGGGCGAGCGGGATGTGGTGATCGCCACGGGTGCGGCTTACCAGGCGAACCTCACCGCCTTCATCGCCGATGTGCGCGCCACCTACGGGGCGGATCTTCCGTTCATCGTCGGCCGCCTCTCGACCGGACAGACCAGCCTCAATGATACGCCCGCCGAGGAAACCCAGTTTGATCTGGTCCGCGACGCGCAGACCGCCGTCGCTGCGGCGGACCCGCGGGTTTCCCTGATCAACACCGATGGCTACGGGATTAAGGACGATGATCTGCACTTCAACGCCGCCGGCCAGCAAGCGCTTGGCAGTGACTCCGCCGATGCCTTGTTTGCCTATGTTTCCTTCACCAGTCCGCCAACCCTGCAACGGCTCGGAAACGGTGACATCGAAGTGACCCTCGCCGACGCTTTCCCCGGATTTCTCTATACCTTGCAAAACACCGGCAGCCTGCTGCCAAACGATTGGTCGAATGGCGATGCGGAAACGGCCGCCGGCACGACGGTCGTCCTGACCTACACCCCGGGCCCCGGTGAAACCAAGCGCTTCTTCCGGGTGACAAGGAATCCCGCGCCCTGACCCATCCGCCCGGCCAAACCATGATCCTCACGAACCCGCATTTCCCAAAAGCCCTCCCCCGGAAACCGTTCCTGCTGCCCGCGTTGGCCCTGCTTGCGTTCGCCGCCATGTCCGCAGCGCAGTCGGTGACTCGGCTCAACGACAACTTCACCGGTGCGGTTCGTGTCGGGAGCGACAACAATTGGACGGGTGTGGATCGGGATGGCGGAACCTCGAATGACTATGCGCTCGCGTTGAATAACCCCGACCCCGCCATCGCAAAAGGCAACGCCAAGGCTCCCAACGTGACAGCCGGCATCGACGGGAACTCCCTCACCCAATCCGGCGGCACTGCCTACAGCTTGAGCACCTACTTCACCCCCACGACGCTTGGCGCGGGTGAAAGCATCTCCGTCGCGCTGAAGATCCGCACTTCGGCGGTTCCTGCCGCAGCAGACATCAGTTTCCGGATCGGACTTTTTGACTCGAATGCAGGTGGGCCCATTCCCGGCAATACGGTTTTTGGCGGTGACGGCGCGTTCACAGATGATCGCGGCTACGCGGCCTTCTACGACACCGGTGCCGGGGCTCATGAAATCAGGGAGCGCACCGCGAGTGTGAACCAGAATGTTTTCTCACCCAACAGCTCCGCTTATGGCACGCTCGGCGCTTCGGACACGACCACCAGCAATGTGGCTTCTAACACCACCTACCCGGTGAGCTTGAACATCACCCGTTCCCCGGACGGCCTTTCGCTGACCACCACCAGCACCTTCAATGGCATCACCATCAGCCTGGCCGATACCGAGACGCTGGTCACCGACTTCGATCATCTGGGCATCTTCTTCAGCAGCGCCTGGGGAGGCACGCAATGGGTCGATGATGTCCTGGTGACCTACAACCCTGGCGTGGACAACACCGCACCCACTCTACCCGCCAGCAGCATCGTCTCGAATCAGGGTGGGGGGCCGGTCTTTACCAACACTCCGGTGACCTTCACGGTGACCTTCAGTGAGGACATGAACGACAACACGGTGGACGCCTCCGACTTTGGCAATGCGGGCACCGCGCCCATCAGCATCGGAGCGGTCACTGAAATCACGCCCGGAGTCTTCAGCGTGGTGGTCACCCCGACCGGCACGGGATCCCTTCAATTGAAAGTGCTCGCCGGTGCCGTCCTCAACGATACTGCCGGTAATCCGCTCGACACGAACTCCGCGATCATCGGAAACACCAGCATCACCGTGAGTCCGTATTCCCCTCCGCCAGTCGGCGGCATCAGCCCCAACGTCATCGTCATCCTCACCGACGACCAGGGCTGGGCGGACATCGGTTACAATAACGCCAACGTTTACACCCCGAACCTCGACTCGCTCGCCAGCCAGGGTGTTAGATTTGCCAGGCATTATTCGATGTCCCAGTGCTCGCCCACCCGCACCGCGCTGATGACCGGCCGCTATCCGTCGCGCTTCGGCCCCCAGGCCCAGGAAGCCGGCAACGATCAATGTTTTCCTCCGGGCACCCTCACCATGGCGGGCATGTTGGGTTCCATGGGTTATGAAACCGCCATCACCGGCAAATGGCACCTCGGCGCGGTCGCCGCATGGGGGCCGCTCGAACACGGCTTCCAACGTGGCTACGGCTCGTTTGATGGAGCCGTCGGCATGTATGACCACCGCTACCGGCCTAACAATCCCTTTGAACTCACCTGGCACCGCGACCATGTCATCATCCCCGGCTACGAAAATGGCACCCATGCCACGGATTTGGTCGCCCGGGAGGCCATCCGTTTCATCCAGAAGCAGCGCGACAACCCGTTTTTCCTCTATCTCCCGTTCCACGCCCCCCACACCCCGCTCGACGAACGCGGCAGCTTCGTCAACACCCCGACCCAGCTTGATCCTGCAAACCCCAACCGCTGGCTCAACGAGGCTAACATCCCGTGGTTCAACGACCCGCTCGGGAAAATCCAAGCCGAGCCCGATCCCGAAAAACGCCTGTTCCTTGCCGCCCTCCATCACCTCGACGATGCCATCGGCAAAGTTGTCGCCGCCCTCGAAGAAACCGGCCAGCGGAAGAACACGATCCTCATGTTCTCATCGGACAACGGCCCGCAGATCAGTTGGCCCGGCAACGCTTATCCCGACGACCTTCCCGTGACCAATTTCAACCAGCCGGACAACCTCCGCGGAGCCAAGACCGACGTCTATGAAGGCGGCATCCTCGTTCCCGGATTCATCAACTGGCCGGCCAAAATCTCCCCGCGCATCGTCACCGAGCCGGTCCACATCATCGACTGGATGCCCACCCTCGCCGCGATGACCGGCTATCAGCCGTCGGTCAATCCACAGTGGGATGGCACCGACATTTCACCCCTGATCTTCAACACCGGCAGCCCGGGAACCCGCACCTTTTACTGGCTCTGGAAAGACGTCCCAGCCACCAGCACCTCCAACCGCTGGGCCGTGCGCCAGGGCGATTGGAAAATCGTCCGCTACGGAGCCGAGCCGACCGCCGCCAGCGACTGGCAGCTCTTCAACCTCGCCACCGACCCGCAGGAGGCCACCAACGTCGCCGCCTCCAACACCCAGAAGCGCAACGATCTCCACCAGCTCTTCCTGCTCCATCGTGCCAGTGATGTCACCGGCAGCATGGTCAGTCCGCGCCTCAGCGCCCCCAGCCCGGTCACCGGGGCCTTCACCGTCAATGCCAACTTCACCACCACCGTCACCGGGCTCGCGCTCTCCGACTTCGAGGTGACCAACGGCACCGCCTCCAATCTAGCAGGTTCGGGCTCCGCCTACACCCTCACGATCACCCCCACCGTTTCCACCGGAGGCATCATCACCATCCGCCTGCCCGCCGCTGCGGTGAGCGGGTCCGGAATGGCCAGCGTGCGCAGCAATGCGCTCAACGTCGGCTTCGGCACC
>JBGSUP010000245.1:0-4230 GCA_041753485.1 Akkermansiaceae bacterium | reverse complement strand
GCTCCGGCCGAGGGTTCTCCGGTGTCCGGATCAACGCCCGACGGCAGATCGACCGCCGCGATGCGGGCCGCCGCATGGTTCCGCAGCCAGTCCATTTCGGCTGCGAGTGGCAGCAAGGGGTCGCGCAGTGCACCGCAGGATCCGATGCCGAGCAAGCCATCGAGCAGCAGCAGCGAGCCGCCGAGATCGCGCCATGGGGGTGTTTGGTTTAGTAGTTGCTCACAGCCGAGTGCCAGCCATTTCTTTTGCGTGAGGGGGGCGCACTGGTCGGGAGGAAAGGCATTTCGGATTGCAATATCCCATCCGAAATGGTCCCGCAGGACACCGAGGGCGACAAGTGCGTCACCGGCGTTGTGGCCTTTGCCCAGATAGCCGACCGCGGTGCCGGGGCGGGGAAAAAAACGCCCGAGCGCATGACCCAGTCGGGTTCCCGCAAGATCGAGCAACTGTTCCTCGGTCCAGCCTGCTGCGAGCGCGGCGGCTTCCACGGCACGCATGCCGGTGCGGATGACGGCTGCCATAGCAACATTCTACGCCGATACCGGCATGCTTGCAGCCAGTAAAACCGGCAAAAGCCGAAATCAACCGGCGCGGCGGTAACGCTCGATGCCCTCGGCGATCCCGCGGGCGATGGCCTCGCGGAAGTTGCCGGATTTCATTCGCTCGCGCTCGCGCTCATTGCTGACGAATCCGCCCTCGACGAGGATTGCCGGAAGTTTGGAATTCCGGATCACATAGTAGCGGGCGAATTTCGCGCTGCGGTCCACGGTGCGCGTCTGGCGGACCAAGCTGCCCTGGACATATTGGGCGAGGCGCTGGCCATCCTGGCTGTAGTAGAAAGTCTCCAGACCGCAGACGTGCTCCTTCCATGTGTAGTTGAAGTGGAGACTCACGAAGATGGCGTTCTTGTAGCGGTTGCCGATAGCCACCCGTTGTGGCAGCGAAACGAAATAATCGCTCCGGCGGGTCATCACCGTCTGGTAGCCCATGCGCTTCAGATTGGTCTCCAGGCGGGCCGCGGTGTCCAGTGCCAGGTGTTTTTCATACACCTTGCCCCACTGGCCGCCGTTGTCGTGGCCGCCATGACCGGCATCGATCACCACGGTCCTGAAATTCGCCGCAAATGCAGTGGACCCCAGAGCGCATGCGGACACCACCAGCAACAATCGAAGAATGGTTTTCATGAGGAAAGTTAGGAAATAAAAACTGTAAAGAAGTCTTAATATTTTTTAAAACTTGTAAAGATGATTTTTCAGCAAAAAGGGATTTTTCCATCAATAGGTGATCGGCGGTCGGTCGGACGCCTTGCGGGTTTTGGCCCTTTGCTCGGCGGCGGCTTTGGGGTCGTAGGGAATGCTGTTGACGACACGGACGCTGCCGTCGGCGAAAGTGAGCAACTGGGGATCACCCTGGGGGCCGCGTTGATGAATCTGGCGGTCCACGAGTTTGCCGTCGGTATCGATGATGCAGAGGACCCACATGGCCGGCGTGGCGAGGAACATGACGTGCAGGCGTTGCTGGCGGTCCACCGTGACAAGGGGTTTGCGGAGCATGAGCACATCTCCCAGCAGGAAGGTGCGGACGAATTGTCCGGTGCCGCCATCGACGATCTGGGCGTAGATTTGGGACTTTGAATCGCCGGTGAAATTGATCACACGGAATTCGCGGGTATCGCCGGAGCCGGTAGAAACGCCGACTTTCTGTGACCAGTAGAGCCGCCCGGGGGTTTGATTGAAGAAGGCGCGGTTGGTGGAAGTGCCGCTGGCGGGGTCTCCGGGCTGCTGGATCACGGCGGAAACCGAGAAATTTCCGGGCTCGGCGAGATTGAAGTGCTGCGAAAGATCGACTTCGCGGGCGAGCGTCTGGCCTGCGGCGATTTTCATCGGACCGAACAGCACGCGGCTCTTCGGGGTGACCGCGTTGCCATTGCTTTTTTTGACAAGGAAATCCATCCACTGGAAGCGGCCGTCGCTTTGGAAGACGAGGTCGCGGCCGGAGTGGTTGGTGATGGTGACCACCGCGATCACCGCCTCACCCGCGAGGTGCTGCTTTTTCGGGATCCGCAGGGAGGCGGCAAGCTGTGCGTGGGCGGCACCCGCGCACAGCAGGGAGATGGCAAGAGAGTTCAAGGTCCGGCGGGTCATTTCCCGCGAAAGGTAGCCAACTTTGATGGGTCGTCAATCTAACGTGGCTCACGTGGCTAAAGGTGCCGCAAGGCGGCAGCTGAACACCGATTCCATGAGACCTACAGCGCCTTCCTTGGGACAGGTGCCGCATTGGTGCTTGCCGCGCAGGTGTCCTCTGATCCAGCGGAAGAACAACTCGATGCTCCATCATGCCATTGCGCGATCAACCACCGTGCGGATGGTGGCGGACGCTGGCATTGGCGGTGGATTCTGGTGGTGGCAAGACAAGCAGGATGAGATTTAGGGATTCCGGCTTTCACATCGGATGAAACTCGCATAGAGCCAGCAGGTGAGCATCAAGCAGGGTGGGAGGATGGATCCCGGGATGACATTCAGTGTCCTGTGGGTGGTGTTTTTCCTGCACGGGATGACGCCCGGGCTGTGGCTGCCGGCGCTGACCAATATTCTTGGAGCCAGGGGTCTCGGTGCCTGGGTGCCGGCGGTGTTCGTGGTATCCCCGATCTGCGCCTTGATCTCGCCGCTGATTGGCGGGGCACTGGCAGACCAGCGGGTGGCGGCTGACCGGCTTTTTGCCTGGTCGTCACTGGGCTCCTCGGTTCTGTTGTTGGCGGCGTTCGGGACTTTGGATGCCGCTTGGCATCCTGCATGGTTCGTCGGCCTTTTGGGATTGTATTCGCTGTTTTCCGGGCCGTCGTGGGGCATTCTGGCCACGGTTTCGCTGACCCATCTTTCGCACGGCGAGCGTCAGTTTCCGCTGGTCCGGGTGGGGGCGACGATTGGTTGGGTGATCGGCGGATTGATTACAAGTTTTGTGCTGCAGGCGGACACCAGTCCGGTGGCGGGATATGCCTCGGCGCTGGTCCGGCTGCTGGCGGGTTTGGTGGCGTTCCGGCTGCCGCGCACACCGCCACTTGGTGTGCGCGGCACTTCGTTGAGAGCCCGGCTAGGCTTGGACGCGTTCACGTTGTTTAAGCAGCGTGATCACTGTGTGTTTTTCGTGGTGACCGCCTTGTTTTCGATTCCGCTTTCGGCGCTTTACATGTATGGCCCGGAGTTTCTCATGGTGCTTGGCGACCGGCATCCCGCAGGGACGATGACCGACGCGCAGGTGCTCGAGGTGGCGAGTATGTTGCTGGTGGGCTCGGTGATGACGCGTTTCCGGGTGAAGACCGTGTTGTTGTGGGCGCTGGGTTTATCCGTGCTGCGTTTCGCCATGAGTGCGGGAGCGGGTGCGACCGGCTTGATCGGCTGGCACATTGCGGGCATCGCACTGCACGGGATTTGTTATACCTTTTATTTTATTACGGCGCAGGTGTTTCTGGACCGGCGGGTGGACCCCGGGCTCAAAGGGCAGGCGCAGGGTCTGCTGGCCATGGTTTCCGGCGGTGTCGGGCCCTTGGTCGGGGCTTTGGCATGCGGGTGGCTGAGGCAGCACCATGTCACGCCGGAAGGCAATGGCTGGGATTGGTTCTGGGGGATTCTGGCCGCGATGATCGCGGTTTGTTTCGCGATTTTCGCGGTGTTCTATCGTGGACAAGCCAGACAGGCTGGGGAGATCGGGCGGGATTGAAACCGGTGGGCGGCCTCAGGCAAGCTCACAGGCCAGGCGGATCGCGGCGATCATCGACGAGGGGTCCGCGATGCCCCTGCCGGCGATGGCGAAGGCTGTGCCGTGGTCCGGACTGGTGCGGGGCATCGGCAAGCCGAGGGTCACATTGACGGCGTTTTCGAAATCGAGCAGTTTGAGGGGAATCAGCCCCTGATCATGATACATGGCGATCACCGCGTCGAAGATGCCGCGGGCAGCGTCGCGGAAGACGGCGTCGGGGACAGCGGGCCCGGTGAAAATACCAACTCCGGCCTCGTTGAGGCGGTGGATGGCGGGCAGGATGATGCGGGTTTCCTCGTCGCCGAAAGCGCCGTTTTCACCGGCGTGGGGATTGAGACCGGCGACGGCGATGCGGGGGTTTTGGATTCCACGGCGTTTGAGGAATTCCGCAGTGAGCATGCCGATGCGGGTGATGCGCCCGGCGTTGAGCAGTGCGGGCACAGCGGCGAGCGATTCGTGGATGGTCGCAAGTCC
>JBGSUP010000244.1:0-20175 GCA_041753485.1 Akkermansiaceae bacterium | reverse complement strand
GGCAGGCATTGCGTCTGGCCGCCGCCACCGCGTCGCGCACGACCTCCGGCCGGATGGTTTCGAGCATCCGCCCGCCCGGGACGATCCACGGGCTTTCGGCATGTCCTGGAACATGCAGCACCACCGCATGCAGCGGAGACTCGCACCACTCGGAGGCAAAGCGTCCGGCGACCTGCCCGGGTGGAGTCCCCGAAATTTCCGTTAGAACAACCACGGTCACGTCGATGCCCTCATCCTCGAAAATCCGGACCAAAGGATCGGCGATTTCACTCATGGCCTGCGGATCGAGCAGTCCGGCGGGATCGAAAACCTGCCGGGGCGGGCGTTTCACATGCTCGGATTCCCCGGCCCCGCCCGCATGCGTGCCGATGAGCAGCAGCGCGGCCAGCAGCACGGTGGAAAAACGACGGCTCATCTCTCCAGACGGATGGCGGTGGACCGGCCGTGGGCGTCCAGCCCTTCGATGCGCGCGAACTCCGCAACCACCGGCAACGAGGCTCTAACTGATTTCTTGTCGAGCCGCACGATGCTGGTACGGCGCTGGAATTGATCGGCGCGCAAGCCGGAGAACGAGCGGCCCGCGCCGCCGGTGGGCAGCGTGTGGCTGGGACCTGCGAGGAAATCGCCGATGGCGACCGGCGAGTCGTTACCCAGATAGATGGCACCGGCGGTGCGGATCCGGGGCAGCCATATTTTCTCCGCCGCGGTGATCAGCGAGAGGTGCTCCGGGCAGAACGCGTTGGAAATGGCCACGCCATCGGCAAACGATTTCACATGCAGCAGAAAGGTGCCGGTTTTCAGCACATCGCGGATGATTCTCCCGCGCGCGAGGGTGGGAAGCTGGCGGGCGATGGCCTTGCCCACTTTACCTAACAGCACCTTGGAATCGGTGACGAAGCCGACCATGCTGTCGCCGCCGTGTTCGGCCTGGGCGAGCATGTCCGCGGCGATGAACTCCGGATTCCCGGTCTTGTCGGCGAGGATGAGGATCTCGCTCGGGCCGGGCAGCAGATCGATGGAGACCGCGCCGACGAGTTGGCGTTTCGCCTCGACGACGAAGCGGTTGCCGGGCCCGAAGATGCGGTCCACCGGGCGGATCGACTTGGTGCCGAGCGCGAGCGCGGCGATCGCCTGGGCTCCGCCCACCTTGATGACCTCGGTGGCACCCGCGGCCTTGAGTGCATAGAGCAGCGCGGGATTCACCGTGCCATCCGGCCCACAGGGAGTGGCGGCGATGATTTCGGGAACCTTGGCCGCCTGCGCGAATCCGGCGGTCATCAGCGCGGTGGAAACCAGCGGAGCCTTGCCGCCCGGAACATAGACGCCAACACGGTCGAAAGGCGTGAAGCGCTCGCCCACGGTGGCTCCTTCGGCGTTCATGGCGGACCAGTCCTGGCGCAGGCCGTGTTTTGCGAAGGCATGGATGTTCCTCAAACTGCGCTTCACAGCATCCCGGGTGGCGGGAGTGACGGCTTTTCTCGCGGCAGCGAATTCGGTGTCCGTGACGAAGAGCGTCTTCGGTGTAAGGGCGGCGTTGTCGAAGCGCCTGGTGAGCGAGACAAGGGCATCATCCCCTTTCGCGGCGACCTGGGCAATGATGTCGGCGACGAGATCGCGCACTCCCGCTTCGGGCAGGGCGCGGCGCTTGAGGCGGCGGACGAAGGCCGCGTAGCCGGGATCGGTGTGGCTGAGAATTTTCATACCGGAGTGGAAGTGGCGGACAATGCACACGGGATGCCGTTTCGCCAAGCATGATCCTTGGCGCAATGGCGCGTTTAACAAAGCCACAGCACCGCGATCTGGGCGACGAGGATGCGCAGCAGCATGGTGAGCGGATAGACGTTCGCGTAGGCCAGCGAGGGATAATCGGAGTTGGTGAGTTTGGTGGAGAACGCCAACGCCGGCGGATCGGTCATGCTGCCCGCGATCACGCCGGCAAGCGTGAGGTAGTTGAGCTTCATGAGCTTCCTGCCGATGATGCCGGCTAACAGAAGTGGCACAGTGGTGACCACCGCGCCCATGGCCATCCATTGCAGGCCCGTCGCGGATAACGCGGTCTCGGCGAACTTGCCACCCGCGCCGAGGCCGACGCAGGCGAGGAAGAAGATGATGCCCAGTTCACGGAAGGCGGTGTTGGCATTGATCGGCATGTGGATCACCAGCGGCCCGATGCGGCCGATGCGCCCCATCAGGATGGCGATGATCAGCGGCCCTCCAGCCAGTCCCAGCCTCAGGGGCACTGGCATGCCGGGAAGGTTCCATGGATAAAGACCGAACAAAATGCCCACGGTGATGCCGATGAAGATCGAGGCGAAACTCGTTTCATTGAGTTGGTGCACCGAGTTGCCGAGCAGCTTGCCCGCCTGCTCGATGGCCGCCTCCTCGCCAACGAGATTCAACATATCACCGAACTGGAGTTTCAGATCCGGCATGGCGGTCAGAATCATGTCCTGGCGGCTGACGCGGCTAACGGTGACACCGAATTTCTCGCTGATGCGGGTGGCGGCGATGGTTTTGCCAATCATGTCCTTGTGCGTGACGATCACGCGCTTGGCGGTCACGTTTCCGGGTGCCTTGCGGAGGTCCTCGTCCACCCGCTTGCCGATGCTGAGCGTGGCGCGCGCCAACTGCTCCGGTGATCCGACGGCGAGGATGACATCACCGATGTGCAGGATGGTCTCGGAGTTGGCGATGCCAACCTCGCTTTCGCCGCGCCTGCGGATGCGGGAGACGACCACCCCGTCCTCGCCGAGTCCCGGGATATTGCGGATGGCCACCCCGGCGAGATTGGGGTTTTCGACTGACAGCGAGGCACGCTGCGGTTCGCGGATGCCTTGGGAAAGTTGTTGCTTGAGCTCGGCCAGTTCCTGCTTTGGATCGATGCGGAAGAGCAGGCGGATCAGGACAATCACCAGGATGATGCCAAGCACGCCGAAGGGATAGGCCACCGCGTAAGCCATCGCCGCCTTGCCGGCGGAATCCGTGTGTCCCGCGCCGCCCATCGCCTGCTGGGCAGCCCCGAGCGATGGCGTGTTGGTGGTGGAACCGGAGAAGATTCCCGCCATCACGCCTGGGTCCCATTTGAGGCCCCAGCGGCCGAAGCCGAAAGCGATGGCGGCACCGGACAGAACGATCAGCACGGCAAGCGCGTTGAGTTTGAGTCCGTCTCTTTTCAGCGAGTTGAAAAAACCGGGACCCAGTTGTAGACCCACCGTGAACACAAACAGGGCCAGCCCGAATTCCTTGAGAAACGACATCAAATGCGGGTCCAGTGTGAGCCCCAGATGCCCGAGCAACAAGCCGCTGAACAACATTCCCGCCACGCCGAGCTTGATGCCGCGGATGCGGATGCTGCCGATCAACAGCCCCAGAATCGCCGTCAACGAGATCACCAGAATCGGCTCCGCGTGCGGCGAGACTTGCTTGATTGCATCCAGAAATTCCTTCACGCGGCGGATCATGGCCACGAGACTGAGGCTGGCAACGTTTATGCGGCCAAATCCGGCACCCATCCAGACGCTTGAAAATTCGAGCTTGAACCATTGACGCCTCCAGAGTCCCGCCCTTAAGTTTCGCCACTCCATACTCAAACCCATGACTCCAGCCACCCGCGGATTCCGCGAAATGAAATCAGTGGTAGTCCGCTTCGCCGGTGATTCCGGCGACGGGATGCAAATCGTTGGCGAGCGCTTCACCGATACCAGCGTGACCATGCCCAATGCGATCGCGACCTTCCCGGACTACCCTGCGGAGATCCGCGCCCCCATCGGCACCATCGCCGGGGTTTCCGCCTTCCAGGTCCATTTCGGCAGCCAGACGGTGCTCACTCCCGGCGATGAGCCTGACACGCTGGTGGCCATGAACCCGGCAGCTCTCGCCGTGCATCTTCCCGACTTGGTGGAAGGCGGCATGCTCATCGCCAACTCCTCGGCCTTCACCGAGGACAATCTTAAAATGGCGGGATATTCCGCCAATCCGCTGGAAGACCCGGAGCTTTTGAAAAAATACGATGTGCTGTCCCTCGACATCACCGGCCTCGCCGTAGAGGCCCTGAAGGATAGCCCGCTGACCATGCGCGAGAAACTCCGCACCAAGAATTTCTTCGCCCTCGGCTTCACCTACTGGGTCTATGGTCGGCCGCTCGAGCCAACCATCAACTTCGTCACCGAGAAGTGGGCGAAAAAGCTGCCGGACGTGGCCGATGCCAACATCCGCGTGCTCAAAGCCGGCTATTTCCTCGGCGAAACCACCGAGACCACCCGCAACCGTTACATGGTCTCACGCGCCGAAGTGGATCCCGGCACCTACCGCAAGATCTCCGGCAACGACGCCATCGCCCTCGGCCTGATCGCCGGTGCGAAAAAAGCCGGTCGCGACCTGCTCTTCTCCGGCTACCCGATCACCCCAGCATCCTCGATCCTCGAAGCCCTCGCCGCCCTCAAACATTTCGGCATCAAGACCGTGCAGGCCGAGGATGAAATCGCCGCCATCGGCGTGGCCCTCGGTGCCAGCTTCGCCGGCCAAATCGGCGTCACCGGCACCAGCGGCCCCGGCATGTGCCTGAAAAGCGAGTTCATCGGCCTGGCCGTTTCCACCGAACTCCCGCTGGTCATCGTCAACGTCCAGCGCGGCGGCCCCAGCACCGGCCTGCCGACCAAGACCGAGCAATCCGACCTGCTCCAGGCGCTCTACGGTCGCCACGGGGAAAGCCCGCTGCCGGTTGTTGCCGCGAATTCGCCGTCCGATTGCTTCCGCGCCGCATTCGAGGCGTTGCGCATCGCGCTTGAGTATTCGACCCCGGTCATCCTTCTATCCGACGGCTATCTCGCCAACGGCTCCGAGCCATGGAAAATCCCGGACGAATCCAGCCTGCCGGAAATTTCCAAACCCTTCGCCGATCCATCGAAACCTTACGTCACCTTCGCCCGCGATCCTGAAACCCTCGCCCGAACCCAGGCCATTCCCGGCCAAGCCGGACTCGAACACCGCCTCGGCGGCCTTGAAAAGGACACCAAGGGCTCGATCAGCTACGATGCCGAAAACCACGCCGAAATGACCCGCCTCCGTGCCGCCAAGGTCGAGGCCGTGGCCAAGACCATCCCGCCGCTCAACATCACCGGCGAGCGCACCGGAAAATTGTTAGTGCTCGGCTGGGGCGGCACTCACGGTGCCATCACTTCCGCCGTTTCTTCGTTGCGCGCCGAAGGCTTCGATGTCAGCAGCACCAACATCCGCTACCTCAACCCGCTCCCGCCCGACCTCGGCGATCTCCTCAAGGGCTTCGAGCAGGTCCTCATCCCGGAACTCAACTCCGGCCAGTTGTCCCTCATCGTGCGCGCCAAATACCTGGTGGACGCCATTTCCATGACCAAAATCATGGGCCGCCCCTTCAAGGTGAGCGAACTCCGCGAGCGCATCCTGCAACTCCTCAACGCCTGAAACCCATGGCCACCAATGAAATTCAAAACGTCCCCGCCGTCCCCGCGCTCAACCGCAAGGACTTCGTCACTCCCAATGACGTCCGCTGGTGCCCCGGTTGCGGCGACTATGCCATCCTCAACTCGCTCCAGCGCACCTTGCCCGAGTTGGGAATCCCGAGGGAAAACTTCGCCATCATCAGCGGCATCGGCTGTTCCAGCCGTTTCCCGTATTACATGCAGACCTACGGCTTCCACACCATCCACGGCCGCGCGCCCACCGTCGCCACCGGCGTCAAGGTCGCCAATCCCGATCTATCCGTCTGGATCGTCACCGGTGATGGCGACGGCCTCAGCATCGGTGGCAACCACATGCTCCACGTGCTGCGCCGCAATCTCAACGTCACCATCCTGCTCTTCAACAATCGGATCTACGGCCTCACCAAAGGCCAATACAGCCCGACCTCGCCAGTCGGCACCAAGACCAAAACCACGCCCGGCGGATCGGTGGATCACCCGATCAATCCCCTGCTCTTCGCGCTCGGGGCCGAGGCAACCTTCATCGCCCGCACCATCGACAACAATCCGAAGCACATGGTGGAAACCTTCAAGGCCGCCCATGAGCACCAGGGTGTTTCCTTTGTCGAAATTTTCCAGAATTGCGTGATCTTCAATGATGCCACTTGGGATCCGGTTTACGCCAAGGAAAACCGCGACGCGCAGATGCTCACGCTCGAAGCCGGCAAACCGCTGCTTTTCGGCAAAAACAAGGAAATGGGCATCCGCCTCAATGGCCTGGTGCCGGAAGTCGTCGATGCATCCGCCAGCGACATCCTCATTCACCAGCCCGACCACCCGAGCCCGCTTTACTCGCAAATGCTCGCCTGCATGGGCCTGCCGGATTTCCCCACGCCCATCGGAGTGATCCGCAAAATCCAGCGCCCCACCTACGAGTCGCTCATCCACGCCCAAGTCGAGGAAGCCAAGGTCAAAAAAGGCACCGGCACCTGGCAGGAACTGCTCCACGGCAGCTCCACCTGGACGGTGGAATAAGACGCATCACTCGATCAGGGTTGCGGCAGAGTCTTCACCACTTCCCGCATCTCCGCGCTGAGTTGCTTCGCGACCACGCCCTCGATGTGGCTCACTCCGCGAGCCTCCGCATCGGGAGCCATCAATCGATCGCGTTCCGTCCACTTGAACTCGTCGGAACGGTGAAGTGCGAAAAGCAGGCAGCTAACAATCACCGCGCCGGCCCACACCGGAGCGAGAACCTGATGCAGCGCGACGCGTCGCAGGTTGGTTTCCTTGGGTTTGCGGAAAATCCTCGGCAGCCAGAAAGCCAGCGGCCAGCACGCGGCAAGAATGACGAGGACGAGACCGAGTTGCATCAGCTCTCCATGGAAGGTGCCGCAGGCAATCATCGCCAATATCGAGCAGGCAACCCCGACCCATGGCAGGCACCGCCGCCACGAGCGGTGCGCGGGAGCAAGCATCGGCAGGCGCTTGCGTGTCAGCCTCGCACCCAGCGCAATGGTCAGGTTGATCATCAGCAGCGTGAGCGCGGTGAGTTGGCCTGCGGGCGCAAGGAAACCAGTGATGCGCATGCCCCATTCACGGGCTGATAGATGGGGGATTTGAATCAACGCGAAATAAATACCGACAGGAGCAAGAATCCCAACGACGAACAGCAGCATCCCGTCGCGCGGGGAAACCAAATCCGCCAGACGACGGCCGACGATCTGTGAAGCATGTGGAACCACCGTGCGCGACAACAGCGCTCCCAGCATGAGCAGGCCGAAGCACACTGCCACAATCGTGGAATGTGCCTGGCCGAGCACTGCGTGATCGGCCAGGCGTCCCGGCTTGAAATCATCCTCAGTGAGCACGGGCGGTGAATTGATCTGGCGCATCGTCATCGGCGTCAGCATGCCGGCCATGACCGAACTCTTGGTCTCGATCAAAAATGAGGTATCATCCTCCTTTTCCCTCATCTTCCGCTGTTCTTTCTCCGCTTCGAGCCGTTCGTCCAGCATGCGGAAATCCCGGGAGGCGTCCTCCAACCCGAGGCGCGCGGCCGCGTCGCGGAAATTCTTCAGCGGCGTTTGGATGATCGCCCGAGTGATCAATCCGTCGATCAGGGACCAACTTGTGTCCGCGGAGCGTTCCGCCAGCCAGCTCCACAGCCGCACGCATTCCCGGAACTGCGCGATGTCGGCGGTGTCGTCAAAAGTCGCAGCCTTCGCGGCAAGCAACCTTGCGAGATCGATCCATTTGATCTTTTGTGTGGTCAATCCGGCGGTGTATGCCGCGACGGATGCGCGTTCGAGATTATCGCGCCCCGGCGGGAGATGACGGAATCGTTGCTGATTGAGAGCGATGTTGTGATCCGTGAAACCGGGAAGTTCCGCCGCCTTCTGGAGCGCTTCGTAAGCTTGGTCGAAGCGCGTGTGATCCTTGATGGTCCACTCCGGTGCTTCGGGGCTTTTGCGTGCGGACCATGGACGGCTTTTCCGCTCCACGGCGGAGCCCGCGAGAGAACCCGCGGCCAAAGCGGGCAGATAGGCGTTTCCTGGATCGATGGTCTCCGCCTGCTTGAGCAGATCCCTCGGAATCTCATTTCTAGCAGAAAGGCGGCCTTCCGCATAGGCTTGCAAAAACGCGGGCTTTGATCGGTCGCTCTCCCACAGCGGCTTCCATTTTTCCGCATCGTTTCCCGCCGTCGCATTCCCGAACAACAACAAGCGAGCATCCGGCGGCAGTTTTTTGCCAAGGCGATCAAGCGTCGCGAACCCACCCCCGCTGGAAAGCGGGGAAATGATGCCAATGGATCCCCTGAACTGGATGAACCGATAGGCCGTGGTTCCGACGACTAAGGCCAAGGCGACGAGTGCGACCGCGCCGACCAACGGCAGGAAACGCTTCCGCCAGTGGTGCCGGTCCGCCGCCTCCAGCCTCGTGGCGGCGTTCTCCAGCAGCGTGTCAGTCGTCGCCGGGCTTTCTTCAATGCGCCGCGCGAGATCCGTCCGTGCGGCAAGACATTGCCCGGCATTGGCTTCAAGTGGACGGGTGGCGAGATCAAGAAAACGCCGTTTGGATGGTGAATTGGAAAGATCTGGCATGAAGCCGATGATAGGAACCGATGATCGGTTGGGAAGGAAATGTAACGACTGGACGGCGGAGTGACAGTCCACTCACAGCGGCACCTGCAGTCCGGCGTGTTCCGCGAGTTCGTGCTGACGGGCATCGAAGGTGAAAACCCGATTTTCGTCATTGGCATTTCCCGGTGGGCGGATGAAATGCCCGCCATGCCCCATGTTCTGCTGGTGGAAGACGAGCCTGCGATCGCCGACACGCTGGTTTATGCCTTGGAAACCGAGTGCTTCGCGGTGACGCACGCCCTCACCGGGGCCGATGCCCTCGCCGCCGCAAGCCACGGGGATTTCGACCTCGCCATCCTCGACATCGGCCTGCCCGACATGACCGGCCTCGAAGTCTGCCGCCGCCTGCGCGAAATCTCGGCGATCCCCGTGCTTTTCCTCACCGCTCGCGATGGCGAACTCGACCGCATCCTCGGCCTGGAACTCGGCGGCGATGACTATGTGACGAAACCTTTCTCACCCCGCGAAATCGTCGCCCGGGTCCGCGCCATCCTGCGCCGCACGAGCCAGTCCGCGCACGCACCCGCCACCTCCCACACCAGTCTGCATCACGACGCCGCCACGATGCGCATCCACTGCGCCGGCACGCCACTCGATCTCACCGCTCACGAATACAAACTGCTGCTTGTCCTGATGAACCAGCCCGGCCGCGTGTTCACCCGCGACCAACTGCTCGACCAGGCATGGCAGGATCCCGGCGCCGTCACCGACCGCACGGTGGACGCCCACATCAAGTCGATCCGCTCGAAACTCCGCAGCGCCAGCAGCGGAGCCGAAAATCTCATCGAAACCCGCCGCGGCCTCGGCTACAGCCTCACTCCAAAATCTTAATTTCAGCATCTCAGCATTTCAGCTTTTCAGCATTTACCCCAAGATGCGCTTCACCCTCGTCACGCTGTTCTTCATCGCCTGCATCATCACGCTGGGTTTCTATCAACTCGCGCGTCATTTCCTCGCCGAGGTCGAACCGCAGACCTTCCAGGCCACCGAGGAAATGATGGTGGACTCCGCCAACCTGCTCGCGGAAATGGTCGAGCCCGCCCTGCGTGCCGGCACGCGGGACCCGGACACCCAGCGCGGGTCATTCGACGACGCCCACGCCCGCAAACTCAAAGCCAGGATTTTCGATCATCTGAAACATGGCGTCGGCATCCACGCCTACATCACCGATGCGCACGGCGTGGTCGTCTTCGACTCCCAGCAAGGCCGGCGCGAGGGACAAAACCTGAGCGGCATGCGCGACGTCAGCCTCACCCTGGCAGGCCGCTATGGCGCCCGCAGCAGCCGCGATGCTCCGGGTGATGCGACCAACTCCGTGCTCTACGTCGCCGCCCCCATCGGCGATGCGTCCGCACCGCTCGGAGTTCTAACCGTCTTCAAGCCAAAGCTCGACGTGATGCCGCTCGTCAAGGAGCGCCGCCGCATCATCTACACCGCCTGCGGCCTGATCGGCGGTGGCATTCTTTTCCTGATCGGCGCGGTTTTCCTCTGGCTCTTCCAACCGATCGGTAAAATCACCGAATACGCCCGCGCCGTCGAACGCGGCGAACGGCCAGCCAAACCCCGCATCGGCATCGGCCGCGAAGTCAACACGCTGGCCGGCGCGCTCGATTCCATGCGCGACTCGCTCGAAGACCGCAAATACGTCGAGCGCTATATCCAGAACCTCACCCATGAAATGAAAAGCCCGCTGGCGGCCATTCGCGGCGCGGCGGAACTCATCGACGAGGACATGCCCGCCGAGACCCGCAGGCATTTCCTCGACAACATCCTCGCCGAAACCTCGCGCAGCGAACGGCTCATCAGCCGCTTGCTCGAACTCGCCGCCATCGAAAGCCGCAAGTCACTCGACGCCGCGGATCAATGTGATATCCGCGAGATCGTCACCGCCGCCATCGAGCAGGCCCGGCCACTCGCGGAAATCGCCGGAGTCTCACTCATCACGGAGTTTCCCATCACCCCGCTGTCCGTCCACTGCGATGCCTTCATCCTGCGCGCCGCAGTGACCAATCTGATGGAAAACGCCATCGACTTCTCGCCGCGCGGCGAATCGGTGCAGGTCTCCCTATCGGAAACCGACGGCAAGGTCCTGCTCTTGATCCGCGATCATGGCGCGGGCATCCCGGATTACGCGCGGGAAAAAGTTTTCGAGCGCTTTTACTCGCTGCGCCACCACGGCGCGGGCCGCAAGGGCACCGGCCTCGGACTCACCCTGGTGCGAGAGGCGGCCGAACTCCACGGCGGATCCATCACCCTCGACCCCGCCCCCGGCGGCGGCACGGTGGCCAGACTGACGCTGCCTGCGGCGTGAACCTTTCCAATCCCGATGGGCTTGTGTCTCAAAGCCCAAGGTTGCAGCCCATGCCGCTACCTTAAGAAATCGGCCCACATTTCATCAACCCCAATCGGGGTGGTGTCCGGGATGGTGCGCGCTTCATCATGGGATGCGCGTTTGGAACAATACCCGCCCGGGGCTTTCGATCCTGCATCCACAGGACTACCAGCACCGGGCGGGCGTGTTTGTCATTTTGTCGCAACCGGTGACCGGATGCGAGTGGGACGGCGGCCGGTTCAGTCCCATGCTCATGGTGGTGCCATCCGGCACCGTTGGTCTGAGCTGCGAGCTATGCGGAACCCGATGTTGTTGTTGGAGTTCGTCGGGTTGTTGTTGTTGCGGTTCGCGACGCGGCAGTTGTTGGCGTTGTTGTTCCAACTGCCGCCCCGGTTCACCCGGTTCGAGCCCGATGGCCGCCGACCGGAATTTTTTCATCACGCCCCGCCGAAAGCCGTGCGAACGCACCGGCAGGACGAAGGCCGTGAGCGCGGTGAGACGCTCTTGCAAGGCCCTTGCGGAAATCATGCAGCCCTCGTGCAGCGCCGCCAACAGGCGCAGCCGCCGCCAGTAACGCACCTTGCTGCGGCGGTTGAGTTCGGCGTGGCTGGGGAAGATCCGGTAGCCGAGGAAATCCATGCCGCGTGCCGTCGGCTGCGGGCAGGGCGGGTGCTTCAGAGCGAGACCCAATTCCTCCTCCACAAAGCACTGGATTTCCCGGCCCATTGAAATCATCGCCGCCTTGTCGTCGCCCCAGCAGACGAAGTCATCCATGTAGCGGCAATAAGCCTTCACTGCCGGGTGCGCCTGACAGAAGCGGTCCAGCGGGCCGAGATAGAAATTCGCCAGATGCTGGCTGGTCAGGCTGCCGATGGGCAGGCCGTGGACGGATGTAGGCGCATTCGTGAGAATGCGATCTTCTCCATCCGCAGTCTCACGACCGCGCCTACGGCCATGGCCCCGAATAATCTTCTCCAACCAATACAACACCTCCGGATCTTTGAACAAGCGTTGCAGTCTTGAGATCAACCGCTCCTGCGGGATCGACTCGAAGTATTTCCGGATGTCCAGTTTCAGATGCCATGCCCGGCCGCGGGCCGCCTTTTGTGCCGCATCGATGGCTTGCAGCCGTCCCTTGCCCTTGCGGCAGGCGTAGCTGTGAAAAACCGCCTGCCGTTCCAGCACCGGCTCGCACAGATTCATCAGCGCGTGATGGAACACCCGTTCCGGGAAGCGCGCCGCGTGGATCGTCCGTTCCTTGGGATCGAACACCTTGAACACATTGAATTTCCCGGTCTCGAAACTCCGGTCCATCAATTCATGCCGCAGACATTCCAAGTTCTCATCCAGATTCTCCGCGAAGCGCCGGACCTCCTGCTTGCGCCGCTTGCCACGTGCCGCCTGATGGAAGGCGCGCACCAGATTGCCGCGCTCGATCACGGCGGGCCACAGATTGCCAATGCGTTTCATGAGGGCATCGTGGCGCGGGTGTCTCGCCCGCTGCCTGGGTTTTCCGACTCCGGGCCGGAGGCCCGTGCCACGTTCTTGAGCGCTGCTAAAAACGCCGCGCCATACTTGTCGATCCTTGCCGCGCCCACACCGGGAATCGCGCTCATCGCTGTGAGCGTATCCACCTTGCCCGTCACCATCGCGGCGAGCTGCTCGTTGGTGAAAATCGAATAAGCCGGGATCGCCTCTTTCTCGGAGATGGCCTTGCGCAGATCCCGCAGGCGGGCAAACACCGCGAAATCTTCCACATTGAGCACTTCCTTGTAATCCACCTTCGGGCCGCTGGCACCGCGTCCCTTGTCCATGCCCAAGGCTCCATCCAGGAACTCGATGCAGAACGCCCAGAACGAATCCTCGCCGTTGGAAACGAATTCTTTTCTAACCGAAGCAATGCGCCCACCGCGCAGCAGCTTGTTCAGTTCCTCCTTGGCGCTGCCCTGCCCGTTGGCCGGGATCTGGATGAATTCAAATGGCATGGCTCGTTTGCTGGAAAATTTTTCCGTCAGGGGCTACGCCCCTGAACCCCGGGTTTGTTTTCGTCATTCGTAATTCGTCATTCGTTATTTCTTCTCCCGCTTCACTCCGTCAGGGCGGCTCCGCCTTTGCCCTGCTCGTCGTTCCGCTCCTGCTGTTGCTAGGGGACTGAACTGCGAGCCATGCGGAACCCGATGCCGTCGTAGGAGTCCGTCGGGGAGCCGCTGTCGCGGATCGCGACGCGGCAGTCGCCGGCGCCGTAGCTCCAACTGCCGCCCCGGAGCACCCGGTCCGAGCCCGAAGCAGGACCACGTGGATCAGTCTGCGACGTGGAAGGATAACTTCCATACCAATCCCAACACCGCTCCCACATGTTCCCCGCCATGTCATACAACCCGTAATTCGGCTCCGGCGCGAAACTCCCCACCGGCGAACTGTAGGGATATACGCCGTCGTTATAGGCCGGGTGGTAATAATCATAAACCGTTCCCGGAGGCCGGGGAGTCACATCATAGCTGTAATAGTTGGTCGTCCCATTGTTGGAATAAACACGGTAGTTCGCCTGACTGTGGCTGATGGTATCCCCCCACGGGAAATTCTTCCCGTTCAGCGTGCCGCGCGCCGCCTTCTCCCACTCCGCTTCCGTCGGCAGCCGATAGCCGCTGGCATTCCAGTTGCAGTCCGGCGCGCTGCTGCCCGTCTTGTAGGTGGAGCCGCCCACCGTGTAGCACGGCACCAGATTCTCCTTCTGGCTACGCGCATTGCACCATTTCACCATGTCATACCAAGTGATCCAATGCACCGGGTGATTCGCGCCTTTCGAGGCATAACCACCATTCCCTGCCGCAAGGTCCGTGTAGCCCCGGCCAGACGCCATCCCCCACGCCCGAACCGTATCCCACAACTCCTTGGTCACCTCGTAGCGCCCCATGTAAAACGCGCTCACATAGACGCTGTGCACAGGAGTCGCGATCCCATCCTGCCCCATCTGGAAACTCCCCGCCGGGATCAGCGCGAACTCGCCGGTGATGGGGGGCGGTGGAGACGCCACGGTCACGCTTGCGATGGATGAAACCACTTCATCCGCGCCGTAGCGCAGCGTCACTTGGTAATTTCCCGCCGCTGCCGTGGTCACCCCGTAGAGCTTCAGGGTCGGCGAATCCACAAAGAGCCTGCGTCCGTTGTGCCGCCACTCGTAAGTGACGCCTGTCTCGTGGTTGGCCTGCACGTTCAATTGCAGGTTGTCTCCGGGTGGAATCGTTTGGCTCGCCGCAGGTTGCACCAGGATTTGCAGCGGAACACCCACGAGCGACTCGGGGAAATACCAGCGCCATTCCTTATCGAACACCTCCCACGGCTCGAAGCTCGGCAGCAGGCTGTTGCTCACCCCGAGTACGGACATGCCCACGTTCACATGGCCGTTGAAGGTCAGCCCGACATCCGCGCTTGCAAGGTTTCCGCTGTTGAAGTCGGCATTGACATCCGCACCCAGAGCCGGGTCGAAATTCACGTAGAAGCCCGCCAGGCTGTTGACCTTCACGTCGATTTCCGGCTTCAGCTTGAACTCCGCGCCGGCCGTGCCGCCTAGCGCGACCTGCGGCGTGATGAGGTCGAAGTAGGCGTCGCCATCGCGGGCCTGGATGTCCAGCCGCGGGTCGTTGTCCTTGTCGTAGTCGATTACCATCGTCTGGGAGTAGCCACCCGAGGCACCGAGCGAAACCGTTCCGGTGAGACCGGCGGTGAGCGAGGCTTCGGCACGCAGGCGGGGGCTGATGTTGACCCAAAGTCCGGTCCCGATCAGGATGGTGAAATTAGTCTTGAACAGCGGTTCCTTGTTCACTGCATTGTCGAGGTCGTAATCGTAATTGATGGAAGGCACGATGAATTGGAACTCCGGCTCCAGCACCGTATCCACCTCGACCGTGCATTCGGAGTGCAGTTTCTTAAGGCTCAGATAGCTGGTCTCCACGGAAATGGAGAACGAGGGACGCAGGCGCAGCGTGGCTTGTTTTAAAGTAAGCTTGCAGTCCCATTCCGAATCGTATTGCGGCGGCCTGTCGGCGATCGGCAAACCGAATACCGCCATGGTGCTGCCATTGGCGTTTTCATAGAGCCCCATGATTTCCTTGCCGGACCAGTCGATCTGGAGGGGATCGAGGCTGAACTTCTTGTCGCCGCTGAGCGATTTCATCTGATAGGCGCGGATAATTCGGCCATCGGCATCCGCTTGAAAGGCGATGTCGTCCTCGCTCAGACTCACCGAGGCTTCCGTGACGATCTCCCATGCCGGCACGTCCACGGTGCCGAGCGTGAGTTTCTTTGTGACGGCATTGTCCTGGATGGAGGTGACCTTGCGGTAGAAGATCTCGTCCAGCGTGGCCGGGGTCATGTTGGTGAGATACTGGTCGATGCTGAAAACCGGCGCGGAGGTTCCGGTGTAGGCGATGACCAGTGAATCGGCACTCACGCTTTCGAGCGTCCACTCGCTGTCGTTCATGCGGATCGGCCCGCCGCCACCGACACGCTCGGCAAGGATGCGGGTGGGGATTGGCGGCACGCGCTGCCCGGCCCGCTGGGCGCTTGGGGAGCCGAAGGTGAATAGTCCGTTCACCAGCACCACCTGCTTTTCCAACTCGAAGGACCAGGCGTAAGTCGCCGAGTTGCCAAGAGTATCCGCCACCGTGAGGGAGGCATTGATCAAGGCCCCGTAGGCACCCATGGGCGTGTCTGCTCCCAGATCGAGCGTGAGCAGGCCGGCGGTGTAAGTCAGTTGCGGACTGGCCGCCGTGAAGGTGCCGATGCCTCCGAGTGTGAGCGAGATGCTGGCCGGATCGACCCCGGTGGCGTCCGAGAGCCGGACACCGATTTCCTCGCCCGTGTAGAAGCGTTTGATGCCGAAAGCCCCGTCATCCGGGACGCGGCTGACAATCGCAGGTGGCTGCTCATCGAGGATCTGGACTTTGAAGAAACGCTTCGGAGGGGTGGTCTGGATCTCGTGCAGCCCGCTGAGGGCATCCGCAACGGCCGGGTAGCCGGAAACGCGGCTCCAACTTCCCACATCCGGGCTTTCCCAAACGCTGTAACGCACGCCGGGAGTGGTGTTCCAAACCAACTCCAAGGGCGCGGGAGCGCCTGCCGGTGCCTTGAAGATGCCCGCCCGCAAGCGGCCCTCGTCAGCTCTTGGCCCGGTGGTAAAGTCAGGCAACTCCGGGTCTAACGTGTAGTTGATTACGAGTTGGGGCCTGCTGGTGTTCTCCCGCGACCGGAGAGTCAGGAGCTGGTCTGCGGTGGCGGTGGGGAAGGCAAGTTTCAGCCCACGGTTTGCGCTGACTCGACGCACGATTTCCTGAAGCTGAACAAGGACCGGAGCGGGCAGTGGCAGATGCGCAGAGGTGGCCCCATCCACCACAAGGGCGGCGTCGGCCAAAGTCGTCACCTCCGGGCGGTTGGTCCACGTGACAGTTGTTTCGGACCATCCGGCAGCGGGAGCGAAAATCTGTAAGCTGCCACCGCTGCCGAAACCCACAGGAGAGGTCAGGCGCAGTTCGGCCGCAGTCAGCACGGCATTCGCCGGAAGGGAGCCTACATCGAATTGCAGGAAGGATTCCCACGCCAACCCGGCAGTCTTGCCGACGGCAAGGTCGCCAGCGGCGTAGTTGGTGGCCGGATTCGCCTCGGAGACGGCGGCGTCGAGATAAGGGGTGAGGGTGAGTTCATCGGCTGTGGCGATTCCCGCAAAGCACAATGGGAGAATGAGCGCGGACAAGTTCGAATGGAACGCTTTCATGGGGGTAACGGTGGTTTTCACCAATGGCGGCAGGATGCATAAGAAAGACGGCATGCGGCAAGGGCAAAGCCGCCCGGATTCCGCATATTTTATGATCGGTGTTGCGGTGGCGGTTGCCGTCGCACCGGACACCATCCCGATGGGATTGATTTTCAAGCTGGTCCGGGTGTCCCAAGGTAGCCCCGCCTCACGGGACAACCTTGGGCTGGGGGGGCAATGCCGTTGGCATTGGCGCGCATCTCCAGGCACGCTGAAGAGCGGGGGTGGGGTGATGGATTCGTTCAGAGAGTAGAAATTCTTCTTGCAGCGCAGTCCCGCCTGTAATACCGGTAATACCCATGACCACCATCTCTTTCAAAGTGAGTGAGGAGGAGGCGCGCCGCATCCGCAACAGGGCAAGACAGCAACGCCTGAGCGTGTCCGAATACCTGCGCCGCCGGGCCACCGGATCCGAGGTGGCCGCTCCGGTCGGCAAAATCCGCTGTGACCTCACCGGAGCGGAGATTTTCGCTCCGCTTTCCGGCGGTTCCGCTCTAAGCACTGAAACGGTGCGCCAAATGCTGGCGGAATTTCCATGAAATACCTGTTGGATGTGAACGTGCTGCTCGCCTGGGGATGGGCGGACCATACCGAGCATCGTCGCGCCGCCTTGTGGATCGCCGCCATCAAGCGCAAGCGGGGCGCCAAACTGCTGACCTCGGCGATTCCGGAACTTGGTTTCGTGCGGGTGTCCGTTCAGCGCAGCGCGGGGCGCTTGTCGGTGGAGGATGCGGCAGGCACCCTCGCCGACATGCTGCAATCACTCGGCGGGCATCATTCCTTTTTACCGGATGATCGTTCCTCTTCCGCAGGTTTTCCTGTTTGGTGTGGTTCCGCTTCGCAAACCACCGATGCCCATTTGCTCTCGCTGGCGCAGGCCCACGGCGTGAGGCTTGCCACTCTGGACACCGGAATCCCGGGAGCATCTCTCCTGCCGCCTTCTTGAAGCCAAAGGTTGGTCCAATGCACGCAGACCTGCCTGGAGAAGTTCGGCCGGATCTGAAAATCAATCCCCGCCAAAGGCAGGACCGGGGAGAGCCATTCACCGGTTGATCTGCCCCCGCCGCACGAGGAGAAATGCGCCCAGCAGCATGGTGAGCATGCTTCCGGGTTCCGGAATGCCGGTGGTTTCGTGAATCCATCCCAGATACGGTTCGATCAGCACGCCACCGCCGGTATCGCCGAAGCGTCCGCCGTAGCCCTCGGTGAAGGTGCTGATGCCGACGATTTCCCAACCATCGGCAGATTGACGCAAGGCCGGCCCGCCGGAATCGCCGGGCCCGATGATCGTCTCGATGGCATTGCCGAGGCTGTCGGGGGAGGCGGGATCGTCGAAATCGTAGAGGAAGACTTCGTTGAAGCCGTCGCCCTCGTCATCAAGTTTGAAGGAATTGATCGCATTCGAACCATAGCGGCGGTCGGTGAGGCTGGCATTGCCGGTGTAGCCGTAGCTGCCATAGCCGGAGCGGCCGTAGCCGACCAGGGTGATCACATCGCCGAGGCCGGCACCTTTGCCGAGCGCCGGATAGCCCAAGCCAAGCGGCAGCGGCGTGGCGAGGCGCAGCAGCGCGAGATCATCGTTCACGTTGGGATTGGCAAAGCCGGTAAAAGAACCGTGAGTGAAGGCCTCCAACACGGCAAACGAGCCGTATTCCGGCAGGTGGAACGTGGAATTCCAAAATGAATCCGGGAGACCGTCGTCGTTGAGATCCGCATTGTGGCCGGCGGTCAGCAGCCATTCCGGCGAGATGGCCACCGCCGAACCCTTGTAGGTGGACGAGCCGTTGGAAACCTCCAGCGCGCCGACGAAGACGAATTTTCCCTCCGCATCCACACGCCCGCTGGGTGTGTCGGCAGGCAGGGCGGTTTCCCCACCGGCGAGGATGGTGGCGGTGATGACGGCGTGCGCAGGGAACACCGCCAAAAAGAACCAAGCGACCAGCCACGGGAACCCAGCCCGTGAGCTCCAAAGTTTGGAGCCAGATGGCTGATGAGCATCCGTCGTTTCGGTCACGCCATTCCTATGCCTCTTTGATGATTTGCAGTCCAGCCGCAATCAAGCGACCGCCGCCATCGAGCAGGCCCGGCCGCTCGCGAAAATCGCCGGAGTCTCACTCATCACGGATTTTCCCACCACGCACCACACCCATCACCAAGCCCAATCGGGCTTGTGTCCGGGATGGGATATCACATTGGATGCCTGACAGCGAGTGATCTCCATCGGCACCCTGTCCAACCAGCTGCGGTGCTTTGCTTTTTTCACTTGGCCAGTGGAACGGCAGTGGCTTGTCCAGCCTGCCAGAAGCTGTCCTTGACTCCATTGATGGGACGCCTGCCTTCCGGGTTCGCATCGGTATCGGCACCCTCGGTGATCGGAATTCCGGCCTCGCGAAGCTCGATCCCGATAACCGGCGGCGTATCCTCGTCGATCGCAACCGGCACGCCGGTCCGCGCGGCGACCTGCCGCATCTCGCCGAGCGTCTCATGCCAGCGGGCGGACATCCCGCGTTTTGGAATCGTTGAGAGATAGGCGACGAGCATCAGGTTCGCTGCGAGCAGGGCCAGCCCGCAAGCTCCGGCCACGCGAACCACCCGGGAAGTGGAACGGGATGCCGCGAGCATCACCAGCACCGGGAGGATGAAGAGCTGCGGCGAGTAGCGCGCCCACCATGCTTCCGGATTGATGAAACCACTCGCGAAAGCCGCCGCGGCCACGAAGCATCCCGCCACGCCGGTCCATGGCTTCCGGCCGATGATGCAGACCATGCAAAGCAGGCCTGCAAGCAACATGACTTCCGCGAAAAGAGGCCCGAAGCCGCCGGCCTCGATGTCGCACCAATTGCGCGAACGCATGATCCCCCTCAGATCAAATGGCAGGCGCGGATTGGTGCTGGCCGGCGCACGGACCGGTTCGCTTTTCGAGAAGTTTCCGATGAGGAAACTCGAAAACCGATCGCGTTCCGCCAGGTTGGCGGGCTTGAGGATGTCGATGATGTCCACCGCCTCGCGGCCCATGATCGGATAGAAAAAATGCCGCCCGGCCAACAGATTGTCCGCATAAGGGGTCTTCCCGCAAACAAGCACCGCCACGAGCACGAGGGTGGCGGCGAATCCGCAGAAACGAACCGTCGTCCGGATGCCGTTGCGATAAAGGCACGCGCCCGAGGCGACTGCAAGAATCACACACACATACACCAGTCCCGTGAACTTGAAGTTGACCACCAGCAGGACCGGCACCGCAATTTCAAACAAAGCCAGACGGGTGGTCGGCCGTGCCAGATGCTGCGCGAGGGTGAACAGCAGCAGCGTCACCAGGGAGGCGAGCAAGCCATCAATATAAAACGTGGGTGCCTGATAGACCGATACCGGGTTGAGTGCGAGCAGCGCCGCACCCGCCACCGCCGACCGCGGATGGGAGGGCAGCCGGTGGCGGAGAAAACGCCAGGCCGCCAGGCC
>JBGSUP010000243.1:0-2305 GCA_041753485.1 Akkermansiaceae bacterium | reverse complement strand
GCGCGCACTCATCAATCTCTCGCCCGAACCGGTATCCAATTCCATCGCCAGCGTCACCGAGGACGGCCTGGTGCTCGGCGGGCTGGGCTTGATCGGCCTCGCCCCGGCGGTGGCGTTTTTCGTGTTCCTAGGCGTGGTCGTGCTCTGCGCGGCCATCGCCATTGCCGTGTGGCAACGGGTCTTCCGCATTCGAGGCGGTCGCGACCGTGCGGCGACCTGAGGGCTCCGAGGCAGTTGAAACGGCTGGCGTCGGCCGTCAGTCTTTTACGTTGAGGTGGATGAATCCGCCGTCATCCACAGTCATGGTGACGTAGTTGTGACTGTCCCAGCCAGTGGTCACCGGCAGTTTGGTGAAATCCCACTTCCGCTCATCCAGTTTGCGCCGGGCCACGGTGAGTTGGCGTTTGACATCGTAGAAGGCGACGAACTGGAACGGCGCGTGCGTCAGCAGGGAGAAGCCGACCGGGTGGGCCGCCCACACGGGAGCAATGTCGAGCGAGTCTGTGGTGAGGGCGCGGGCACCCGACCCAGCGAGGATTTGAGCCGCGCCAAGGCCAAATGCGGTGGTGAAAAGCAGGGCAAAAATGGGTGATTGTTTCACGAGGTTGAATCCATACCGAAGGATCTGCCGCAGGGTTTTCATCTGCGGCCGTTTTGGGCCGGGAATTCCCCGGATCGCCGGGATTTTTCAAAAAATCCCGCAGCGGGCAAAAAAATCTTGCGCGGCGGGGTGGGCCGTGGTGTTCTCCCCGCCCGCCCACAGGGGCGGATTCAATCCTCTCCCATACGGCTATGGCCTACGCAGTGATCAAAACCGGCGGCAAACAATACCGCGTCCAAGAAGGCACCCAGTTCGATGTCGAGAAGCTCGATGCCGCGGTGGACTCCGAAATCAAGTTCGACGCGTTGATCGTTGGCGAGGGCGAGAGCGTGAAAATCGGCGCGCCGACTGTCGCCGGGGCTTCCGTCACCGCCAAGGTGCTTAGCCAGTTCCGCGGCCCCAAGGGCATTGCCTTCAAATTCAAGCGCCGCAAGGGCTTCCACAAGACCAAGGGCTTCCGCCGCAGCCTGACCAAGCTCGAGATCACCTCGATCGCCGGTTGATCATCCACTTCCCACCCACCTACTTCCATGGCCCATAAGAAAGGACAAGGCTCCGTCAAGAACGGTCGCGACTCACGCAGCAAGCGCCTCGGCGTGAAAAAATTCGGCGGCCAGGCCGTCATCGCCGGCAACATCCTCATCCGCCAGCGCGGCACCAAGTTCCACCCCGGCAAGGGCGTGGGCATCGGCCGCGACCACACGCTTTTCGCACTGGTTGATGGCCGCGTGGCCTTCGACAAGGATTCCCGCCGCATCAACGTGCTCGCTGAGGCGAATTGATCGGGTTTCCCTGACCACTCTTGAGAGAGAGCCGCTGCCCACATGGGAGCGGCTCTTTTCATGCACTGGAGGTGGGCGATATTGACGCACAAGTCGGCACCGATCTTGCTACCCCCGAATAAACACCCATGTCGATCCACGTCGCCCTGCATCATCGGACTTCCTATCGCTACGATCGCCCGGTGGGCCACGGCGCGCATGTCGTCCGCCTCCGTCCCGCGCCGCATTGCCGGTCGCGCATCCTCGCCTACAGCCTGAAAGTCGGCCCGGCGGAACATTTCCTGAATTGGCAGCAAGACCCGCAGGCGAACTACCTGGCGCGCCTCGTATTTCCGGAAAAGACCGACCGATTGGATGTCGAGGTCGATCTGGTGGTCGAAATGTCGGTGCAGAATCCCTTCGATTTCTTTCTGGAAGAGCACGCGGAAAACTACCCGTTTCGTTATGAGCCGGGGCAGGCGCGGGAGCTCGCGCCGTTTCTGATCACCGAGCCACCCGGGCCGCGCTTGAAAGGGTGGATTGAAACCTACAGGCACCGTAAATGCCGGATGAACGATTTCATGGTCGAGGTGAACTCGGCGTTGCAAGCCGCCATCGCCTACAACATCCGCATGGAGCCCGGCGTGCAAACTCCGGAGAAAACCCTCGAAATGGCCTCCGGTTCCTGCCGCGATACGGCGTGGCTGCTCGTCACGCTGATGCGCCATCTGGGGATCGCCGCACGCTTTGTTTCCGGCTACCTGATCCAACTCAAGCCGGACGTCAAATCCCTCGACGGCCCGAGCGGCACCGAGGTGGATTTCACCGACCTCCACGCCTGGGCGGAAATCTATCTGCCCGGCGGCGGTTGGATTGGGCTGGATCCGACGTCCGGGCTGCTGGCGGGCGAGGGGCACTTGCCGCTCGCGTGTTCGCCGGAGCC
>JBGSUP010000242.1:0-5033 GCA_041753485.1 Akkermansiaceae bacterium | reverse complement strand
GGCGCTCCCGGATCGTGGCGGGGCTGGAGTCCGGCAGCGGTGTCTGCACCGGGCGCGGCGACGTGCATTATGTGATCACCGAGTTCGGAGTGGCCAGCCTGCACGGCCGCAGCATCCGCGAACGGGTCGCCAGGCTGGTGGAGATCGCCCATCCGGATCACCGCGAGGACTTGCTTGAAGGGGCACGACTCCGCGGCTGGCTGCCGAAATTCTTCACCATGCCCGCCACGGAGCCGGGAGCTGCGGCAAACGGCGTGGAAAGCGCGTGGGTGAGCTTCAAGGCCGGCCGTTTTTTGCAGCGCCCGCTCCATCCCAGCGACATGCGCGCGCTGCAGGAGTTTTTCTATTCGCACGACGAGGAAACCGTGCGCCTGCGCTATGGTTACCAGCGCGACCGGATGACCGGCGAGTCCGCCTACAAGCTCGCCGCCGTGGACCAGCGCCGGGATCTCGCGCTGGGAATCTTCGAGGAAAGCCACGGCCGCCAGGAACTCCGGGCCATCGGCCGCTATTATCTCGACGCCGATGGCGGCAGTGCGGAGGTCGCGTTCGTCGTTCATGAGGCCACCCGTCACTCAGGAATGGCCGGTTATCTGTTAGGAGAGCTGGCGGTGGTCGCCAAACGCCGCGGAGTCACCAGCTTCTGGGCCAGCGTGTTGCGGGAGAACCGGGCGATGGCCGGCCTGTTCCGTGCGGCTGGTGGAGTGGAAACCGATGGAGGAGAGGATGATGAGCGAACCTTCCACATGCCGGTGGACGGAATCATCAAGGCCCGGGCGTCGTTTCTGAAGAGCAAGCACATCCAACACATCGACCGATGAGCGGCGCAACCAGAACGGCGGGCATTCACCATGCCGCCATCTATGAAAGGCACGACACGGGCCCGTATCATCCGGAGTCTGCGGAGCGCTATCGCGTGTTGAGCTCCGCACTTGAAGAACTGCCGGAGAAGTTCGTCAGATTGTCCGGCCGCAGGGCGACCACTGCGGAAATCCTGCTGGCCCACGAGCACTACTATCACGATTTGGTTTACCGGGATGTCGAGAGCTTCGCACACCAGTTGCGCACCGGCGACACGGCAATCTGTGAGGAAAGTTATGATGTCGCGCTGGAGGCCACAGGCGCGGTGCTGGCGGCTGTGGACGCGGTGATGCATGGAGCCGTCTCCTCCGCCTTTTGCGCGGTGCGCCCGCCCGGCCATCATGCCACCGCCTCACGCGGCATGGGATTTTGCATTTTCAACCATGTGGCGATCGCCGCGCGATATTTGCAAAGCCGCCACAGTCTGCGGCGAGTGGCGATCATCGATTGGGACGTCCACCACGGCAACGGTACCGAGGCGATCTTCATCGAGGACCCCTCGGTGCTTTATATCTCTCTGCACGAGAGCGGCATTTATCCATTCACCGGGGCGGCTTCGGAACGCGGCAAAGGTGCCGGAGAAGGAGCGAATCTCAATATTCCCCTGCCCGCCGACTCCGACGGTGAAACTGCGCTGCGGGCATGGGACGCACAAATCCCAGATGCGATGAACGTGTTTAAACCGGAATTCCTGCTGATCTCGGCCGGCTTCGACGCACGGACAGGCGACCCGATCGGCGGCCTGCGCTGGACTGATGAAAACTTCGCGGAAATGACCCACCGCTGCATGGAAATGGCGGACCGTTGGTGCGGAGGTAAAATCGTTTCGGCTCTGGAGGGCGGTTACAACCCCACCGGCCTGGCAGCTGCTGCGGTGGCGCATGTCAAGGCGCTCGCCTGACCGGCCGGACCACCCGGCTCGCATATTTTGCGGAACCCATTGCAGACCGGCGCTTTTCAAAGAGCCCGTTTGACAAGCGGCCGGGACCTCGCCTAGTGTCCCCGCCCCGGCACCAAAGCCGCAATCACTCACCATGAATATTGTTGTCGAGAAGCAGGCCAGATGCGTCGCCACCCTCCGCGTGGAAATTCCGGCGGAGAAAGTCGAGGGCGAGCGCGCCGGAATCGTGCGCAGCTATGCCTCCAAGGCCCGGGTTCCGGGTTTTCGGCCGGGCAAGGCTCCGCTGGCAGTGATCGAGAAACGTTTTTCAAGGGACATCGCTGATGAACTTCACGGCAAGCTGGTGAACGAGGCCTTCGATGAGGCACTCAAGCAGGAAAATCTCAAAGTGCTCGATTTCGGCAATCCCGAGAATTTTACCGACCAGCCGGATGGCGGCATTTCGTTCGCGTCGAAACTCACCCTCGCCCCCGAAGTCCAAATCCCTGAATACAAGGGTGTGACTGTCACCGTGCCGCCGCTCGCCGTGCCAGAGGAGGAAATTCAGGCACAGCTCAGCTCGCTGCAGGAACGCTTCGCTGAATTTAAGCAAATCGAAGGCCGCGCCGCAGCCATGGGTGATTTCGCGGTGATCGACTATTCCTCCACCGTGGACGGCAAAGCCACCGAAGAATTCCTCGGCAAGCCAGCCGGTTATCTCTCCGGCCGCGAGGGCTTCTGGGTGCGTCTTGACGAAAAGGCGTTTCTGCCCGGCTTCGCCGCCCAACTCGCGGGCATGAACCCCGGCGATTCCCGCGAGATCAAGCTCACCCTGCCCGAGGACTTTCCGGTCGCCGGGCTGCGGAACCGCGAAATGGTCTTTGCCGTCAATCTGGGCGAGCTCAAGCAAGCCGAACTCCCCGCGCTGGACAACCAACTCGCCAGCAAACTCGCTCCCGGCAGGACGCTTGCGGAAATCACCGACATCATCCGCGAGAACCTGCAAAACGAGCGCAAGCGCCGGATCGAAGACATGAAGGTCAATCAAATCGTGGCCCACTTCAACAGCCAGGTGGATTTCGAACTGCCCGAGGAACTCGTGACGCAGGAAACCCAGAGCCAGGCCGATGCCATGGTCAGCCGCGGCGTGCAGGCCGGCATGAGCGAACAGGAGATCGCCTCCCAACAGGCCGAAATCTTCGCCAGCGCCGGCCAGCAGGCCGTCACCAACCTGCGCACCAATTTCCTCCTCCAGGAAATCGCCCGTGTTGAGAACATCACCGTCAGCGACGCCGAGTTGATCAATCACCTCGCGCAGGTCGCCCAGTCGCGCAAGCTCGCGCCGAAGAAACTCATCAAGGACATGCAGCGCGCCGGCCGCCTGCCAGCGGTCCGCAGCTCGATCCTCATCGGCAAGACCATTGACTTCCTGGTCGGGCGCGCCAATGTAGTGGAGTCCGCCGAGACGGCCGTTACCGAGGATTAAACATGACTTTCCAGCCCATGAGTGCACCCGCCCCGCGCAACAGTTACTACGTCCCGATCGTCATTGAACAGGACGGTCGCGGCGAGCGCTCCTTCGACATCTATTCCCGCCTTCTCAAGGACCGGATCATCTTCATTGGCACACCGATCGACGACTTTGTGGCCAACTCGGTGATCGCGCAGCTGCTGTTTCTGCAGATGCAGGATCCCAAAAAGGACATCCACATTTACATCAACTCGCCGGGCGGTTCTGTGACCGCCGGCCTTGCGATGTATGACACGATGCAGTTTCTAACCTGCGATGTGAACACCTACTGCATCGGTATCGCCGCCTCGATGGGCTCGGTGCTGCTGACCGCCGGCACCAAGGGCAAGCGCTTCTGCCTTCCAAACTCGCACGTCATGATCCATCAGGTTTCCGGCGGCGCACAGGGCACGGCCTCGGACGTCGAGCGCACCATCGGCTTCATGTTCAATCTGAAGAAGCGTCTCAACGGCATCCTCGCCAAGCACACCGGCAAGACGATCGAACAGGTCGAACACGACTCGGACCGCGACAACTACATGACCGCCGAGGAGTCGGTGGCCTATGGGCTCGTGGACAAAGTGCTCGAAAGCCGCAAGCAACTCCCCGACTCCGTCGCCGCCCTGACCGAATCCAAGCCGTCCGACGGCTGACGCCCGCACCAACCCGTTTTCACCACGCCCATGGCCCGCGCTTCCAATTTGACGATGTGCTCATTCTGCGGAAAGAGCCACTCGGAGGTCAAGAAACTCATCGCCGGCCCCGGCGTGTATATTTGCAACGAATGCATCGACGTCTGCTCTAACATTCTCGAAAAGGAGATGGGCGGCGCGCCCGCAAAGGGCAAGACCGCCGCGGAGAAGGCCGGTTTCAAGATCCCCTCCCCCGCAGACATCCTCGCCAAGCTCAACGAATTCGTGATCGGCCAGGAAAACGCCAAGAAAGTGCTCTCGGTAGCCGTTTACAATCACTACCAGCGTCTCCGCCAGGATCAGGCGAAACTCGACGAGGAGTTCCGCGACGTGGAGATCGAGAAGTCCAACATTCTTCTGTTAGGACCCACCGGTTCCGGCAAGACGCTGCTCGCCCGCACGCTCGCCCGCGTGCTCGACGTGCCGTTCTGCATCGTGGACGCCACCACCCTCACCGAAGCCGGCTACGTGGGCGAGGACGTGGAAAACATCATCTTGCGCCTGCTCCAGGCGTCGGATTTCGATGTCGCCCGCGCCGAGCGGGGCATCATCTACGTGGACGAGATCGACAAGATCGGCCGCAAGACGGAAAACGTCTCGATCACCCGCGATGTTTCCGGCGAAGGCGTGCAACAAGCGCTGCTCAAGATTCTGGAAGGCACAATCTGCAATGTTCCACCGCAGGGTGGCCGCAAGCACCCGCAGCAGGAATACATCCAAGTCAACACCGAGAAGATCCTTTTCATCGTGGGCGGTGCCTTCGTCGGGCTGGAAGACATGGTGCGCCGCCGCCTTGGAAGCAACACCCTGGGTTTCCATGCCGGACCGGACAAAGAAAACCTCGATTCCCCGGTGGTCAACATCCTCGAACGGGTGCAACCGGAGGATCTGCTGCATTTCGGACTGATCCCGGAGTTCATCGGCCGCCTGCCCGTCATCTCATCGCTGCGCAAACTCACCGAGGACGAACTGATGTTGATTCTCACCGAGCCGAAAAACGCGCTGATCAAGCAATACGGCAAGCAACTCGCGATGAACGGCGTGAAACTGCGCATCACCCGCGATGCCCTGCGTGCGCTGGCCGAGGAAG
>JBGSUP010000241.1:0-4701 GCA_041753485.1 Akkermansiaceae bacterium | reverse complement strand
CCTGCCAGGCGGCCGGATCGGTGACTTCCAGATCGAGCAGGCGGCAGCGGTCCGGATGCGCTGCGGCGAGGATCGCGGCATTGTCGCGCCTGGCGCGCACGCCCAGCCAGACGCGGGCCTCGGCATCGTGACCGAGGAAATACCGGCCGACGGCCAGTCCGAGTCCGCCATTGCTGCCGGTGATCAGGATCGAACGCACGCCGGAGCCTGAATCACCATGCGAATGAGGTCAAGTTGCGGGAAAACCGGGCCAAACAGGCTCAGAGTTCCGCCAGGATCGCATTGAAGGTGGCGCTGGGTCGCAGCGCCGCAGTGGCCTTGGTGTCGTCCGGGGCGTAGTAGCCGCCGATGTCCACCGGCTTGCCTTGCACGGCTAACAGCTCGGCGGTGATGGTTTCCTCGTTGGCACCGAGGGCTTCGGCGATGGGGGTGAAGACGGCTTTGAGACCGTTATCGTCGTTTTGCGCGGCGAGGGCCTGCGCCCAGTAGAGGGCGAGGTAGTAGTGCGAGCCGCGGTTGTCGGTGGTGCCGAGCTTGCGGCCGGGCGAGCGGTCGTTTTCGAGGAACTTGCCGGTGGCGGCGTCGAGCGTGTCGGCGAGGATTTTCGCCTTTGGCAGCTTGAAGGTTGCGGCGATGTGCTCGAAGGACGGCGCAAGCGCGAAGAACTCGCCGAGCGAATCCCAGCGCAGGTAGTTTTCCTGCAGGAACTGCTGGACATGCTTGGGCGCGGAACCGCCGGCACCGGTTTCGAACAGGCCGCCGCCGTTCATCAGCGGGACGATGGAGAGCATCTTGGCGGAGGTGCCGACTTCGAGGATCGGGAAAAGATCGGTTAGATAGTCGCGCAGCACGTTGCCGGTGACGGAAATCGTGTCGAGTCCCTTGACGATGCGTTCGAGCGAGAACCTGCAGGCTTCCGCGGGCGGCAGGATGCGGAGGTCGAGATCGTGGGTGTCGTGGTCCTTGAGACAGGTTTCCACCTTCGCGATGAGTTGGGCGTCGTGGGCGCGGTTCCTGTCGAGCCAGAACACGGCCGGGGTGTTCGACGCACGGGCGCGGTTGACGGCGAGCTTCACCCAGTCGCGGACCGGTGCGTCCTTGGTCTGGCAGGCGCGCCAGATGTCGCCTTGTTGCACTTCGTGGGTGAGCAGGACGTTTCCATGGGAATCCACCACGCGCACGGTGCCCTTGACGGGGATTTCGAAGGTCTTGTTGTGCGAGCCGTATTCCTCGGCGGCCTGGGCCATCAGGCCGACGTTGGGCACGGAGCCCATGGTTTTCGGATCGAGCGCGCCGTTGGCTTTGCAGAAGTCGATGACGGCCTGATAGACGCCGGCGTAGCAGGAATCCGGAATCACGGCGAGCGTGTCCCGGGGTTTGCCTTGGGCGTTCCACATCCTTCCGCCCTCGCGGATCATCGCGGGCATCGAGGCATCGACGATCACGTCGCTGGGCACGTGGAGGTTGGTGATGCCCTTGTCGGAGTTGACCATGGCGAGCGCCGGACCGTTCTGATAGACGGCCTGGATGTCCGCCTCGACGGCGGCCTTCTGATCGGCGGGCAGGGACTGGATTTTCGCGACCAGATCGCCGAAGCCGTTTCTGAAGTCAACGGCCAGCGAGTCGAGCAGGGCGGCGTGTTTTTCGATAAGCTCCTTGAAGAACACCCTCACGGCATGGCCGAAGATGATGGGATCGGAAACCTTCATCATGGTGGCCTTCAGGTGGAGCGAGAACAGCACGCCCCCGGCCTTGGCGGCGGCGATTTGTTCGGCGAGGAAAGCGGCGAGCGCGGCCCTGCTCATGAAGGTGGCATCGAGGATCTCACCGGCTTTGAGCGGGGTGGATTCCTTGAGCATGGTGACGGAGCCATCGGCGGCGAGCAACTCAATGCGGACGTCGGTGGCAGCCGTGACGGTGACGGATTTTTCGTTGGAGAAAAAGTCGCCCTTGCCCTCCATCGAGGCGACGCGGGTTTTCGAGTCAGCAGACCAGGCACCCATCTTGTGGGGGTGGGCCCGGGCGTAATCCTTGACGGCTTTCGGCGCACGGCGGTCGGAGTTGCCCTCGCGCAGGACGGGATTCACCGCAGAGCCGAGGACTCTGGCGTAGCGGGCGCGGATTTCCTTTTCGGCGTCATAGGCGGGGTTTTCCGGAAAATCCGGGATGGCATGGCCCTTGGCCTGGAGCTCGGCGATGGCGGTCTTGAGCTGGGGGATGGAGGCGGAAACATTCGGCAGCTTGATGATGTTCGCCTCGGGCTTGAGGGTGAGGGCTCCGAGTTCGGCAAGGTGGTCGGGAGCGCCGGTGATTTCCGGGAACTGCGCGAGGGTCCGGCCGGCAAGTGAAATGTCGCGGCTCTCCACGACGATGCCGGCGTGCTTGGCGAAGGCCTGGACGATCGGCAGCAGCGAGCGGGTGGCAAGGGCCGGGGCTTCGTCGGTCTTGGTGTAGATGATGGTGGGCATGGTGTGGCGGAAGGCGTTGAGTGGCCGTTCGGATAGGGAAACGAGCTGGGCTTGTCGATGGCCGATTGCCCCACTTGGCAGCTTTGGCGCGAGCTGCCAAAAAAAAACCCGCCAGCGGCGTGGCGGCCACTGGCGGGTAAGCAACAATCCGGGAAAAATGGCAGGGTATGAATCAGTATTTCACGCCGCAGCCGTAGGGCTTGTTTTTCGCGTTTGGCACATCCTTGCCGGCGAGCACGGCATCGAGGGCGTTGAGGAACAGCTTGTCGGCGCTTGCCACGTCCTTGGCATCGGTGGTGGCCTTGGAATCAATGGCTCCGTCATAGACGAGCTTGCCAGCCTGATCGATGATGAACATGTGGGGTGTTACCTTGGCGTTGTAGGCCTTGCCAACCTTGCCGTCGGTGTCCATCAGGAAATGACTGGCCTTGTTGCCTTGTTTGGCGGCAAGCCCGGCCATTTCCGACGGTTCAAGGTAACCCTGCTTGCCCTCGGCTGAGGAGTTGATGGTGAGCCAGACCACGTCCTTGGCGCTGCTGGTTTTCTGGAGTTCCGGCAGATTGCCGCTGGCATAGTGCTTTTTCACGAACGGGCAATCGTAGTTGACCCATTCGAGCACAACGACCTTGCCCTTGAAATCAGCGAGGGAAACGGACCCGCCCTTGACGTTTTTCGCGGTGAACGCGGGTGCGGCCTTGCCAATTTCAGCGGCATGGGCGCTGATCAGCGCAAAGGCTCCGAAGATTGCAGTGTGAATAATGGATTTCATGTCTGATAGTAAGAGGTTCAATCCGGAAGCTGGCGGGGACGGTCGCGCTGTCAAACGACTTTTTTCGCAATTTGCGCCTTCGCACTTCATGGGGCGGTCCATGTCATCTGGAGCGGTTTCGGCAGTGCTCCGCCGGCCAGCACCAGGGTGAGTTGCTTGACCGGCCTTGCAGCGAATGCGCCCAGCGCTGCTTCAGCCGTCCAGCTCCCGCCGGTCCTCGTGAAATGAATGTCCGCAACCGGGTCGATCAGATCGGCCGTGGCCGGGAAAACCTGGCAGCCGGTCAAGTCGGCATCCGAGCCGGAATCATGACGGATCGAGAGGGCCAGCCGGGACTCGTTTTCGGTGACGCCCAAGCGCATTCCCTCGCGAGCTTGTGGCACTTGTTCATGTGCTTGCCGGATGGCCGCCGCGTATTGGGTGGCGGCGGGTTCGCCGGCGCGGAGGGTGAGATGGACTTCCTCCTTGCCCGGCACGCAGCCTTCCTCACTGCAGGCGAGCCAGGAAACAACGGCCGTCAAGCGCGCCTCGCCGTTGAAATCCTCAGGCGCGGTGAGCATCACGGGATACAGCACCGTGCCCTCGTAGCCGAACCCTGCCAGCCCCCCGCTGAGAAAGCGGATCGGCGCTGGCCACGCGAGTCCGCCGCATTTCCAACCGGGCGGCAGTTTCCACTCGACGGTCGTCGGCATGCCCGCTTCGCCCGGGTTGATCCAGTAGCTGTGCCAGCCGTCATCATGCTTCATGCGGATGGCGGTGCGCAGCGGTTTGCCGGGTTGCACGGTCGCGGACGAGGCGATCCACTCGACGGCCGCACGGCCTGGCTGTGCGGCGGACGCTGCGCATGAAAGTGCGGAAATCATCAGCAGGCGCAGGATCGTCATCGGCGCAACATAGCCGGTATCGGGCGAGGATCAAGCGGCGGAGTGAATGCTTTCGCTCGACAAATCCCGATTCTGTTGTCGATTCCAGCGCATGGACACGCGATTCGCCATTCCCCTCCTCGCAGCCGCATCGCTCGCGGCGGCTGAGGAACCCCGCATCCGTCTTGCTGATTCGAACGGCGAACTCGCCCGGACCGCGCGCGGCCTGTTAGGCGCGGGCGGCGGCAACCAGTTGTTTTATCTGCCGACGCGCGACGAACCCGCCACGCCGGCGGCATGGGGATTCGATTATGAAAACATCTCTTTCAATTCCGCGGACGGCACCCCGCTGCACGGTTGGTTCATTCCGGCGAAGGCCGGAAAGCCGCTTGGCACCGTGGTTTTTTCGCATGGCAATGCGGGCTCGATCGGCCATCACCTCGGCTTCGTGCTGTGGCTGGCGGAGGCCGGCTACCAGGTCATGATCTATGATTACCGCGGCTTCGGGAAATCCGGCGGCACGGTGGACCGCCGGGGCATGGTGGACGACGTGAAGGCGGCGTTTGCTTACGCTGGCAAGCGTCCCGGGGTGGACCCCCGG
>JBGSUP010000240.1:0-2235 GCA_041753485.1 Akkermansiaceae bacterium | reverse complement strand
GCGGCGCGCGAAACGATCCCGCACTCGCTGTTAGAGCGTGCGTGTGGCGCTTCGATCGTCACGACTCCGGTGCTGCGCGTGCCGGCGGCGGCCACGACGCCGAAGTTCGGGCGTTTGCGCCGGGCCAGTCCGATCAGCAGGTTTGCTGCAGCGGCGGCGATGGAGGCACTGGGTGAGGAGCGATTTGCGGAATCCACGGCCGGTCGCTTGCGGGTGGGGGTGATTTTCACCCTCACCAACGGCTGTGTGAACTATTCCAACCGCTTCTTCGGCGAGGTGTTGGCGGATCCGGCGCTGGCAAGCCCGATCCTGTTTCCGGAAACTGTCTTCAACGCGCCCTCCAGCCACCTCTCCGCGCTGATCGGCAGCGGCGCGCCCAACGACTCGTTGATCGGCGATGGTTCCGGCTTTTTCACCGGCATCGATCTCGCCGCCGAGTGGATCGAGCGTGGCGAGGTCGATGGCTGCCTTGTCGTCGCCGCCGAGGAAGTCGATTGGCTGAGCGCCGAGGCGCTGTGCCTTTACTCAGAATATTATCTTCCGGCGGAGGGCGCGGGTGCGATCTATCTGGAGGCTGCCATGGGTCCGGCGATGGTTCATCATTTGCCGGATCCGGTCGCTTATCAGATTCATGATCGCCTGAAAGCCGCGCGGATGATGCGCGGACTGCTTGCCGCCAAGGATGACGGCACCACCTTGTTATTGGACAGCCAGTCCGGGGTGCGGCGCTTTGACCGGCCGGAAATCATGGCCTGGCGCGATTGGTCGGGTCCGCGCTGGTCGCCGAAGCTTGTCCTTGGCGAGTGCATGGGCGCGGCAGGGGCGTTGCAGGTGGTGGCAGCCGCCGAGGCACTCAAGTCCGGGCGTTTCCGGCAGGTGGTTGTTTCATCGGTGGGCGCGAACCAACAGGCGGCGGGGGTGTTGCTGGGAACGTGATTCCTGAATCAGGTTCCAATCAGCCGCTTGCAGGTGGCTGCATCCACTTTTTCGCACAGGCGATAACCTTCGCCATGGGAGGGGATGGTCATCATCAGGGCGTCGCGCTCGAAGGGTGAGGGGAAGTCCAGGCCGATCAGCGCGCGGCCGATGCGTTCGCCGGACTGGCGGTAGTTGAAGTAACAGAGGTTTGCATTGCCGCGGACCCGTTGGCCCAGAAAATCGTGGAGCGCGCCGGGGCGTTCGTAGAAGTCAAGGCGCAGGAACACCGGGTTTTTCAACAGGTCGCCGCGCAGCGGGATCGCGCGAAAGGCGACGTCCTCGGCACCGGTCAGCTCCTGCCACTCGAATCCACCGGCAAGCAGTGCCGCGTGAATTCCTTCCAGTTCGTTAGAATCATCAGCACTGAGCGTGAAGACCGGCCAGGCATCGGCCTCACAGGTCTTGCCATATTGGAAATCCGCGATGTTGATGCCCGCGAAACACGAGTCGAGGAGCTGAAGCATGGAACCGGGGCGTTCGGGGATGCGCACCCGCAAGGTGCGGCTTGCCTGGCTTGTGGCCCCCACGGATTGGGCGATCAGGCCGATTTGCAGGAAGTCGATGTTGGCACCGCAGAGCAGCACCAACACGCGTTTGCCTGCCAGGCCCGCCCGGTGTTTCAGGGCGGCGGCGAGGCCCATGGCTCCGGAGGGCTCGGAGATGCAGCGCAGGCCTTCCCACAACACGCGCATCGCATGGCTGACCTCCGCATTGGTGACAGTCTCGATGCGGCTGAGCGTGTGGCGGCAGATCTCGAAGGGCAAATCCCCGGCTTTTCGCACCGCGGTGCCGTCGCAAAACAAATCCACCATATCGAGGGCGACTGGTTTTCCTGCGGCGAGCGCGGCCTTCATGGACGCCTGACCATCGCCTTCCACCCCCACGATTTCCATATCCGGCCAGTAGGTTTTCAGCCAGGTGGAGACCCCGGCTGCGAGACCGCCGCCGCCGATCTGGAGGTAGGCGGCATCAAAGGGACCATGGCCTGATAGAACGACCTCATCGGCCAGCGTGCCCTGCCCGGCCATCACCTGGAGATCGTCGTAGGCATGGATGTAGACCGCGCCGGAACGCGCCTCATCCGCGCGCGCGGCCTGCAGCGCGTCGTCGTAGCTATCGCCTGATAGATGGATCTCCACAAACTCGCCGCCATGGTGGAGGACGGCCGATTGTTTCACCTTCGGAGTGGAGCGGGGCATGTGGATGCGGGCATGGATTCCGAGCGTGCGTGCGGCGAGCGCGACGCCCTGGGCGTGG
>JBGSUP010000239.1:0-10820 GCA_041753485.1 Akkermansiaceae bacterium | reverse complement strand
CGACCCTCGCTTTGCTGGTCATCGAATGCGTCGCGGCCCTCGCCGCCACCACCATCGGCTGGCTGGCATTGGGTGCCGACCTCCACGGACCTCAACTTGCCTGGATGGCCGTCATTCTGACCGGCGTGATTCTCGGCGCTTCTCCCGGTCCGCTGCCCGCGTTACCCCGGCCGCTCCTCCGCCGCGCCTGTGCTTTTGCCATGGCCGCCGGTTTCTTCCAGGCGGTTAGCATAAACTTGTCAAAGCACGGTTTTAATCTGTTAGAAAACCCGGTGATGCCCGTCGAGGCCGCCTATCAACGGCTGTGGGGTGGTTTCGCCGCCGCGCTCTTGATCCATGGCACGATCCGATGGCGCACACGCGGTCGTCTTGCCCTGCCGAACCCCATGGCTCCGTTTCCCGATTCACCCTTTCCCGCGCCGACATGGGTGGCGCTCAATGCGCTGTTCGGTCCGGTCCTCGGTGTCACCTGCCTGATGTGGGCCGTGAGCCTGGTCAGCAACCCCGGCCTGGTTCAGACTGTCGCCGCTACCGCCACGCTCCTCAGCATCCCGGCCGCCCGGTGGCTCGAGGGAGCGCGCCCGCGACTCACTTACTATCTCGGTGCCACACTCGCCCTCGCCGGCGTGGCGGGACTTTTGACGGCTTGACCCATGCGGGCATCGACTGACCGACGATCATGGCTTTCCAAGTTGACGTCGCAGCCTCATGCGGGGATCGTCAGCTGATGACAGGAAAATGCGGGCTGACCCGCGAGCACGTCGCGCGAATCCTCGGCAACGAGAGTCTTGAGCATGCGGCGCGGTGCCTGCAACCCGACATGGAGACTCTGCTCCATGTGCCCGCCGGCAGTGCGAAAATTTCCGCGGAACGTGCCCGCGCGCTATGGGAGGAAATCGGCGGCCTACGGCTTCCGACACCCGCCTGTCAATGGATTCCATTCAATGTCTCTTGGATTCTGATCCAGCATCCGCACAACGCCTCTCCACGAGTGAATTGCCGCGAAAGCCATGGGGATAAGATTCTCGGGCCTGTGATGCCAAGAGAGCCTTTCGCATTCACAGCAGATACGGCTTTCCTCACGGGGAAAATCGCATGGTTTGACCAGCCGATCTGGCGGACTATGGAAGTCTCACGCGATCTCCTTTCGCAGATCACTCGCGGTCCACAAGATATCCGCCGCACCGGATTCAACCCGATGTAGGCCGCTATTGTTTTGGAAGCGAGGCCATCCTCCACTCCCACGCTCTTGAAGGTTTCCTCCCACAAATTCCCGCGGCGTTACGTCCGTGTGTTGTGCCAGCGCGTGAAGAGTTGCAGCAATGTCATCATAAATTCGGAAAAATCATGCATCCGGTGGGTGAAGCGCTCGTGGATCTGTTGCACATACGCCCCGCCATCCCGCGCCCGACCCTGGCCCAACATCTTCCGGGCATCGGCCAGTTCCTTCGCCACCGTGGCCACAACAGCCTTCGACTCGAGCGCGCCGATCCGTTTCAAAAGCTGCACGTCCGTCGACGGCACCTTCGGTTTCGGCGGCGCTTCACGCAGAATGTGGAAATGATTGCACATCACACAGTAGGCCAGCACCAGGCAGCCCGGGAAATTCTCCATCATGCGCATGTAGATGCGGAATTGTTCCTTATCGTCCGGCTCAAACGCAAAGCGCCTGTCCACTGTCCCGCGCGATACAATGGTAGATCGCCGGCTTCATCTCCGAATCCGCTTAGAGAACAATCCATCGCGTGCGTGCCATAACCGGAAAAAATAAAACCCGATGGCACGAGGCAAGGAGTTCTTTGTTCATTTGAGTCTCTTGTTGTTCGCTCCGTCGCCACACCGCCTGGCCATACACTTGACATGATCTTGTCGATGCAGTAACAGCGTCCATATGAAAATTTCATGCGCCATTTTAATCCTTGGTTTTCTGACGGCTGCCGTGCACGGGGCGTTCGAGATTCCAAGAAGTGTCTATAAAACCGGACAACTGGAGGCGGCCCGGGCCGAGGCTGTGAAGAAGAATAAGGCGCTGGCGTTCGTCCTGAGCGACCCCGGCACGACCTGCGGCCTCTGTGTCGCCGCCACCGACATGGCCTTCGAAAAACTGAAATCCCACTCGGTCATCGTCTTGATCAACTCCGAGGATGACAAAAGATGGACTGATGTCGGCCCATTGGTCGTGACCGGGCTCTCGGAGAAGAAAATGGGAAACATCATCCCCAAGGCAGTCATCACCTCGCCGGACATGTTGGAAATGTGGGGCCAGATGAAATACGATGACATCAAGGTGGAGGGCTCCTACCGCGGAATCAAGAAACAGGTCGATGCCATCCTCAAGGGCGAGGCGAAACCGGAAAACCCGCCAGACCGGCCCATCTACTGGCCGATAAAGGGCAGTAACGAGTATTACATCGGTGCTTTCGTCGAGTTGGGCGATAACGGCGGCCTGCGCCTGAAGATGGAGAGTAACGGGAAGATATCGACCATCCCGCTGGAGCGCCTCACCGAGAACTGTGCCGTGCTTGCCCGCACTCTCGCGGGTCGCGAACCGGCGGCAAAACCGCAACCGAACGATCGCGAGGCTCCAGCAATGGAAAGCTGGACCGGCAGCAACGGCAAGACGCTCCAAGCCCGCTTCGTCAGCCTGGCAGATGACAAGGTCACCCTCGAGATGGAGGATGGCAAAACCTACACGATGCCGCTGGAGCGACTGGCCGGGTCAAGCCGGGAACGCGCCACGAAATTGCAGGAGGCAAAGCAGCCATGAGGTCATCCCGGGCACCGCGCTCCCGCATGAGATTTCTCCGCCAGAACGTCGCAGGATCGTGAACGGAGAGAACAACTTTTGCCCGCCCTCCGGTCTTCGCCAAGGCTGCGACAGGCAGGCCGGTCTGACTTAATAGCTGTTTCAAGGAGCTTGCCGAGGAAAGCAATCTCCCTGGCGCACCTCTGCCAGTTCCCCAGTCCGCCTGAGGAACTGGACAGGGAATAAGAGCTTGACCGGGGTTTGAAGCGCCGTTTCAGGATTCTGGCCGGCACGCGGCATCGCGGTAATATTCCGGCGAAACATGACTGCCATGAATGACTTCAAACCACACGTTAGGATGCATCACACGTCCCCTCTACCACAGACTAAGCAACAGCTTAGTCCACCAAACCGATTGTGACCGCGCAAGGCATGCCTCCAATTGATATAGGCAGTGATGGCGTTTGAGAACGATTTGGCGGTCGGCTTGAATTCACGGTTGACGGTTTTGCTTGATTGAGCGCGGGCTTCATACGCCAAGTCCTCCTGACTTGGGTCAACTGGTCTGCTGATAAAGCTCCATCTGAGCATCAGCCTTTCATCGGGCCGATGGCCATTTTCACCCTTTCTCCGGTGAGCGGAGATGACATGTCGGTGGCTGGGATGCCGAAGGCTTGGATGGCGTCGCGCAGGGCTTCGCGGACTGAAATGGCGAGCATGAGGGGTGGTTCACCGACGGCCTTGGAGCCGTGGATGGTGCCGGGCTGGATGGCGTCTGATAGAAGATGGACGCGGAAGTCGGGCGGGGCATCGCTGAACGCGGGGATGGCGTAGGTGCTGGCACTGTGGGTGAGCAGCCGGCCGTTTTCATCCCACTTGAGCTCCTCGCAGGTGAGCCATCCGGCCCCTTGAATGTAGCCGCCCTCGATCTGGCCGCGGTCGATCGCCGGGTTGAGCGAATCGCCGACGTCGTGAAGGATATCGGCGCGGCGGATATGGTGAATGCCGGTGAAACCGTCGATCTCCACCTCGCTGACGGCCGCGCCGAAGGCATAGTAGTGGAATGGTTTGCCCTTGCCCACGGCCCAGTCCCATTCGAGATCAGGCGTGGCGTAAAAGCCGGCGGCGGAGAGCTGGATGCGGCGAGTGTAGGCAAGGTTGGTGATCTCGGCGAAGGAGACTGATTTTCCGTGAGGTCCATGAAGTTCGCCATTGCGAAAGACCACCGCATCGGGAGGGCAGCCGAGTGTTTCCGCGGCAAGCGGGCTGAGCCGCGAGCGGAGTTGGCCGCAGGCATCGGCCACGGCCATGCCGTTGAGATCGGAGCCGGAGCTGGCGGCAGTGGCCGAGGTGTTAGGCACCTTGTCGGTGCGGGTGTGCATCAGGCGGATGCGGTCGGCTGGCAGGCCGAGCTCACGCATGGCCACGCCAAGAATCTTGGTGTGCAATCCCTGACCCATCTCGGTGCCGCCATGGTTTACCTGGACGGATCCATCGGAATACACCAGCAACAGCGCGCCGGCCTGGTTGTAGTGCTTGAGGGTGAAACTGATGCCGAACTTGACCGGCGTGATGGCGAGGCCGCGCTTGCGGTGCGGGTGGGACCGGTTCCACTCCGCGATGGCGGCGCGGCGATTGGCGAAGTCAGATGATGCCAGCAGCTCCGACCAGATGCGCGCGATTCGGTTGCCCTCGACGAACTCGCCATAGTGGGTGGTGTTTGTCTCACCATCACCCTGATAGAAATTCCGGCTGCGGACTTCATCGGGCGGCAGTCCGAGTCGCTCCGCGATGCGGCCGAGGACCTCCTCGATCACCAGCATGCCCTGTGGCCCGCCGAATCCACGGAAGGCGGTGTGCGAAGTTACGTTTGTCTTGCAGACCTGTCCGCGGAAACGCACGTGGGGAATGTAGTAGGCGTTGTCTAGATGGAACAGGGCACGGTCGTTGACCGGTTGCGAGAGATCGAGTGACCAGCCGCCATCGGAGTAGAGTTCGATGTCCGTGGCAAGCAGGGTGCCATCCGGGCTGTGGCCGACCTTGAAGCGGGCGAGGAAGGGATGGCGCTTGCCGGTGGATTCGATGTCGTGATCACGGTCGAGCTGGAGGCCGACCGGCTTGCCCGTCTTCACGGCGGCAAGGGCGCAGAGTGCGGCCCAGGGATTGGCCTGCGTTTCCTTGCCACCGAAGCCGCCGCCCATGCGCGGGCACTCGACGACCACCCGATGTTTCGGCCAGCCGAGCACCTCGGCCACGATCGTCTGGGTCTCGCTCGGGTGCTGGGTGGACGAGTGCAGGTGGATGCCGCCCTCGCCATCCGGCTCGGCGAGCGCAGCCTGCGTTTCCAGATAGAACTGCTCCTGCCCGCCGATGCGGAAACAGCCCTCGGTGACAAGCGCTGCATCCCGCAGGGCTTCGTCCACATCGCCGCGTGTGAGATAGCGGGGTGCGGTGTGAAACGAGCCGGCATCGATGGCTGCATCGATCCCTAACAACGGTGGCAGCGGCACGGTTGTGACCTTCACGAACCGGGCGGCGGACCTTGCTTGTTCAAGAGTATCAGCCACGACGGCGGCGATGAGCTGGCCGTGGAAATGAATGGTTTCCTCCGCGAAAAGCGGTTCGTCGTGGCGGGAGGGTCCGGTGTTGTTGCAGCCGGTGACATCGGCGGCGGTGAGCACCGCGCGCACACCCGGCTGGCCCAGTGCCTGTGTGACATCAATGTCTGATAGAGTGGCGTGCGCCGTGATGGAGCGGATGGGCCAGACATGCAGGGCACCGCGCTGAAGGGCGATGTCCTGGGTATAAAGCGCGCCGCCGGTGACGTGGCCGCGGGCGGCTTCGTGGGTGAGTCCGGCGACGGGCAAGGGATCGAGAACCGGCTCTGGAAAATCCGGCGGCTCCTCGTTGGTGAGATATGCCAGAAACAATTCGCGGACGAGCAGCGAGCGGTATTCCGCGGTGCCGCGCAGGTCGCTGAGCGGAGTGAACTCGCTGGCGAGCAGATCGAGGATGTTTTCCGAGCCGGCTTCCGTTAGGGAGAGCCCGACGAGTGCGGCTTCGGTCATGAGTGCGCGGGCAGGAAACGCGGCCACTCCTCCGTAGGCGAGGCGGGCGCTGGTGATGTGGTCCGTCTCATCCACCACCAGCCGGATCGCGGCGGAGACGGTGGAGATGTCCATTTCGCGGCGTTTGGAGACTTTCGCAAACTCGCAGCGGCCCGGCACGCTTTCCGGAATGTGGATGCTGGCGAGCAGTTCGTCCGGCCGCATGACCGTGCTGCGGTAACCGGTGAAGAAGTCTGCCAGGGGCACGATGCGTTCGCCGGTGGCGGAGACGAGACGCAGTGTTGCGTCCAGCGCCAACAGCACCGGCGCGGAGTCACCGATGGGTGATGCGGTGACAAGATTGCCGCCCAAGGTGGCGCGGTGCCGGATCTGGCGCGAAGCGAAGAGCCGGAACATGCGGTCCAACGCCGGATGAACGCCGTGCAGTGCGGCCTCCACGTCTGTTAGGGCGGCGGCGGCACCGATGATCCACTCGCCGCCGGAGAATCCGATGCGTGTGAGTTCGTCGATGTGTTCGAGTGAGATGAGTGTCTGCGGGCGCAGGTGGCGCTTGTTGATCAGCACCGCGAGTTCGGTAGCACCGGCGATGAAGGCGGCGTCCGAATGCAGTGCCTTCAGTGCCAGGGCGGCGGCGATGCTCTGTGGCCGGAGGTAGCCGGATGATTCATCCGCCTGCGGTGATTCTTTCCCGGCTTGCGGCAGGATCGGTACCTGCGGCAGCATGGCGGCGGCTTCACGGATCGGACGATAGCCGGTGCAGCGGCAGAGGTTGCCGCAAAGCTGGTCGGCCACCGCAGCGGGGTCGCCCGAAACTCCGCGCGCGGCGGCTTCGGCGAGTGAGCAGATGATGCCCGGCGTGCAATAGCCGCATTGGGAACCGCCATGCGAAATCATCGCCTGCTGCGCCGGATGTAGCAGGCCGTCCGAGGTGGCAAGCCCTTCTGCAGTCAGAATTTCGCGTCCGGCGAGCGAATGGACGAGCGCGAGGCAACTGTTGATCGCGCGGGGCGGGCCGTCGTTTTCCACCAGCAGGATGGTGCAGGCACCGCAATCGCCCTCGTTGCAGCCGCTTTTCGGGCCGGTGCGGCCGGTCCTGCGCAGGAAATCCAGCACGCTCTCGTGCAGCGGCGCGTCCGAGACATCGGCGGGCGATCCATTGATGATGATGGACGGGGCGGCGGTCATTGACTGAGTTCTAACAATGTGTGGACAAGCACCTGCGCGCCCTTGGTGATGGCTTCGGGCGAGGCGTACTCATCCGGCCGGTGCGACCAGCCATTGCGGCAGGGGATGAAGATCATCGCCGTAGGACAAATCCGCGCCACGAAGAGCGAATCGTGATAAGCGCGGCTGATCATGCGCGTGTGGGAGCATCCGAGTGATGCCGCGTGCTTTGCTGCGATTTCTAACACATCTTTCGCGCAGTCGACCGGAGGATCGGAGTTGATGCAAGACCATTCGAGGGTGACACCGCGCCGCTCGCAGACTTCCGAGGCTTCCTGGCGGATGCGTGAAATCGCGGCATCGCGAGCGGCGAGGTCGGTATCGCGGAAATCGATTTCAATCATCGCGGCGCAGGGGATCGAGTTGATCGCTCCGGGATGCAGCTGGATCACGCCGGTGGTGCCGACGGTGTCGGGTGAAGGCGATTCGATGGCGGCCCGCTCGACTGTTAGAGCGACTTCTGCGGCGGCGAGGAAGGCATCGTGGCGGTCCGGCATGAGCACCGCTCCGGCATGGCCGCCGGAGCCGGTGAAACCAAGCCGGAATGCGGCGGGTGCGGCGATTTTCCCGACAAGGCCGATGTCGATGCCGCCTGCTTCGAGAAGCGGGCCCTGTTCGATGTGCAGCTCAACGAAGGCGTGATAGTGGCCGTTTTCAAGCCGCACATTCTCCAGCGCGCCGGGACAATCGGCCGGCCGCAGTGCTTCCAACGAACGGCCATCGGCATCACGGAGGGCGCGCGCCTGCCCGGCGGTGATGGAGCCAGCAAGCATGCGCGAGCCGAGGCAGCCAAGGCCGAAACGCGTGGGTTCTTCGGCGGTGAACATGATCAACTCAATGGACCTGCGCGGTGTGATGCCACTTTCGCGAATCGCGCGCAGGGCCTCCAGCCCGCCGAGCACGCCCACGGTGCCGTCGTAGGCACCGGCATTCGGGATGGCGTCGGTATGCGATCCGGTGGCGACTGGCGGCAGCGAGGAATCACTGCCATACAGGGTGATGAACAGGTTTCCCACCGCATCGCTGCGGGTGCCGAGGCCGGCGTTTTCCGCGAGGGAAATCAGCCATGCCCGCGCCGCGAGGTCTTCGGGAGAGAACAGCACGCGGGTGACCGCGGGTGCCGGATGCGCCGATATGGTGGCGAGCTGCGAGAGCTCGGCGAGAAGGCGCGCGGGGTGGATGGAAACGGATGCGGGCACGGCGGGTTTTCGATGGCTCAGGGGAGGCGGTGGATGTCCTTGTGATAGAGATAGGAAGCGGGAACATCCCCGATGGCGGCGAACCATTGGGGGCAGTAAGGTGCCATCCAGATCGCATCCCCCGCCTCGACGAGGTAGTAGCAATCCTCGAGACGATAGACGCCCTGGCCGGCCAGCATGAGCAATCCGTGTTCCATGATGTGGGTTTCCACGAAGGGCAGGCTGGCTCCCGGCTGATAGGTGAAAATGTTCACTGCGATGTCGAATAGCGGATCGATGGGCAGCAGGGTTTTCAACCGTGCGCGCCGGTTGCCGAGAAACGGCTCGTCCGGGACATCGGCGGCGTTGCCGAAGAGGGCGGCGGACGGTGTGGTGCCCGCGGATTTCTGATAGATTTTGCGGTAAACCGTGAGCCGCGTCCCGGGACCGGCCTCGAGGGTGAGCGCGGTATCAGGGGGCGTGAAAAGAAAGCCCCCGGCAGTGAGCGTGGTGGAGCCGCCATTCCATGTGGTTCTTGCCTCGCCTGTCTCGACATAGACGACGTGCTCGTTGGCATCCGCCTCGAAACGGGCGATGCCGTTGGTTTCCGCGAAGGTGAGCAGGAACTGGCTGAAGCCAGCACCCATCGCCGGAGAAATGAGGACGTTCGTGGTAACCCCGGACCAACCGGGAAACGCGGAGGGCACGTGGCCGTCCGGAGTGATGAGGGCGTGGCGGGTTTTGGCGACGGTGCGGGTGTGCATGGCGGTGTGTGTTAGATCCGGGTGGCTTTGAGAAACTGTCCGCGGGTAGCGGCGGTCACGCGCTCGCCGCGCAGCCAGGTTGAGGTGACTTCGAGGCGCGGAGTCATGCCGATATACGGTGAGATGCGGTGGCGGGTGAGTAGCGAGGATTCAAGGACCGCCTTGGTGTTAGATCCCAACACGGCGAAATCGGCCGAAGCACCTGGCGCAAGATGTCCTTTGCCGGGAAGCCGGAAGCGTGCCGCTACATTTGCCGAGAGCTGCGGGATGATGGCGGTGGATTTACCTAACAAAAGTGGCAGGCCGTGTTGGATGCCCCCGATGCCGCCCCAGATCGCAAACAGATCGTCGCCCTGCTTCATGTCCGGCGGAGCGGGCGAGTGGTCGGAGCCGATGGTATCGATCTGGCCATTCAGCAAACGCCACCACAATGCGGCGACCCGGACTGCAGAGCGGATCGGCGGCGCGCACTTGGCCGCCGCACCGATGCGAATGGCGTCATCCTCATCGAGCAGGAGATAGTGCGGGCAGGTCTCCACCGTGACATCGATGCCGCGGGATTTCGCTTCGGTGACGAGTTCGATGCCCTCGGCACAGGTGACGTGCACGATGTGCAAGGCGCAGCCGGTTTCGCCCGCGAGTTCGAGTGCCAGGCGGATGGCATTCAGTTCGAACTCGATCGGGCGCGAATCGAGCCACGACCTCATGTCGCTGCCCGTGACGGCAACCTCGAAGGGCAGTTCGGCATGCACGGCGACGGGCAGTCCGAGCTCCGCGGCGATGGTCATGCCTGCCTTGAGCGTGGCGGCATCCGCAGCGGGAAACTCGTCGAGACCGGAGTGGCACATGAAGGCCTTGAAACCGGCGGCTCCCGCATCAGCCATCGCCGGGAGGTGGGGAATCGATGACGGGATGAGCCCGCCCCAGAGAGCGAAGTCGAGATGGGATTTCGCGGTGGCAATGCGGCGCTTTTCCTCGAAGTCGCCTGCGGTGCAGACGGGCGGCGAGGAGTTGAGCGGCATGTCGATGAAAGTGGTGCCGCCACCCGCTGCAAGAGCCAGCGATCCAGTGTGCAGGCCTTCCCAATCGTCGCGTCCGGGTTCGTTGAAATGCACGTGGGCATCGATCCAACCGGGAATCAGGACATCTTCACCGAAGTCGGTTTCCTCGCGTGCGGAACCGGCAACATCGGTGTCCAGCGCGGTGATTGTTCCCTCGCTCACGGCGATGGTGATCCGTCCGCCATCGGGCGTCGCAGCATGGAAGAGATGATCGTGGTCCGGCATGATCAGGGGCGGAAGGATTTAAGGAAATGTGCGAGCACTTCGATGCCGGTCGCTATGTCTTCCGGAGAAGAGTATTCGTCGGGATGATGGGACAGTCCATCGCGGCAGCGGACGAAGATCATGCCGACGGGACCGATGACCGAAAGCGCCACGGCATCGTGCCCCGCGCCGCTGGAAAGCGTGCGGCGCGAGCCGGTCACCGACTCCACGGCATCCAGCAGCAATTGTGTTAGATCAACGTCGCAGGGCACGGCATTGGCGTCCTGCACGATGTTCCAGTCCACCGCGAGCCCGCGTTGGGCGGCGATCGAGCGCACGGCTGTTTCGAGACCGGCGAGGTGGAGTGAGCGCGCGGAGTCGTCGGGATGCCGGAGATCGATGGTGAAATCGGCGGACTGCGGCACCGAATTCGACGCGCCGGGGTGCACCTCGATTTTTCCGACGGTGATCACCAGCGGCGGATGGGCGGTTGCAAGGGCCTCTGCGGCGAGGATGCACGCGGCGGCCCCGGCGAGGGCGTCACGGCGCAGAGGCATGGGAGTGTTGCCGGCGTG
>JBGSUP010000238.1:0-11147 GCA_041753485.1 Akkermansiaceae bacterium | reverse complement strand
GCCGACCGCGATCTGGGCGACGAACAAGCTGCCGGCGGAGCCTTCATGGTGCTCGACCAGCAGCGCGCCTGAGCCGTCCGCATTGCCCCCGCCGCTTTATCCGTTGGACATCCGCGCGCCCCTGCGGCGAAGTTTCCGCCGTGCCGACCGTCCAAATCAAAACCATCAGCTTCCATCCCTCGATCTGGCCGAAAATGATCGGCGAGGTCTCGCGCGACGCCCGTCCCGGCGATCTGGTGCAGGTGCTCGGCAAGGAAGGCACGCCCTTCGGCTGGGGCTTGTGGAACCCGAAGTCACGGATGCCGCTGCGCGTCGTCAGCCACTCGCTCGATGACCTCGACGAGTCGTTTTTCGAAAGCGCCATCCGCCGAGCCGCACATCTCCGCCGCGCGATTCTCAAACTCGACGCCGAAACCAACAGCTACCGCGCCATCCACGGCGACGCGGATTTCCTCCCCGGCATGGTGGCGGACAAGTTCGCCGACGTGCTCTCGGTGGAAATCACCAACCTCGCCGCCTGGCAGCGTCTGCCGCAATGGCTGCCGTTGCTGCACGAATGTTTCGACACCCGGCGCGTGGTCGTCTCCGTGGATGAGGAACTGGCGCGCATCGAAGGCATCCCGCGCCACGGCGGCGTGGAATCGGACCCGGTTCGCTCGGTGAAAATCCGCGAGCACGGCGTCCGCTACGAAGTCGATTTCAGCCAAGGCCACAAGACCGGATTCTTCTGCGACCAGCGCGACAACCGCCATCACTTCGGCAAGCTCGCCGAGGGCCGCACGGTGCTCGATCTCTGTTGTTACACCGGCGGCTTCGCCATTTCCGCCGCTCTGGCAGGTGCCGGGGATGTCACCGGCGTGGACCTCGATGAAGTCTCCATCGCCATGGCGAAACGCAACGCCAACATCAACTCCGTTAAAATCAGATTCACCCACGCCGACGCCTTCACCTGGGCAAGCACCATGATCGAAAACGGCCGCACCTGGGACCTCGTCATCGCCGATCCGCCGAAGTTTATACACGGCCGCGAGGACGAAATCGGCAACGAGAAATACGCCGACCTCAACAAGCTCGCGCTGCAACTCGTGGCACCGGAGGGACTTTACGTCACCTGTTCCTGCTCCGGGATGTTAGGCGCGGGCGACTTCGAGCGCATCGTCATCACCTCCGCCCACCGCCGCGACAAGCGCCTGCAGGTCTTCAACCGCAGCGGGGCCGGCCCCGACCACCCCAGTCTCTCGAATTACCCTGAATCGCGCTACCTCAAGGTGCTCTGGGCGCGGGTGGTTTAGGCTGCCGGCCATCACACCAGCTCCGGATCGGTGCCGATCATGCCGACGAGGCCCGCACGGTATTCGGGAGTGCGCACATACCGGCGGGTGCTGTGGGCCTTGTCGAGCCGTTCGTTGATTTTCAGGCGGCGCAGTTCGCTCTGATAGTTCGGCTTGTCAAGGAACCCTTCGAGATAGGCGATGTGGCGGTCCCAGAGCGCCTGGTCCACGCGCACCTTGGCATCCAGGCGCGCCTGATACCAAGCGGACTCCAGGGTCGCCTCGCGGGTGAACATCGCACGGATCTGCGGGTGCTTGAGGTCCTTGCCCTCATACTCGCCGTGGGCCATAATGTGCAGCAGCGCCTTGATCGGCGGAATCGCGGCCTCGATGCCGCCATCCTCGAAATAATTCAGCGCCACGCTGCGCTGGGTGCTGATGATGTTGTCCAACCCGTCGATGAAATCCTCCATCGACTGGAGTTCGGGGCGCAGCATTTCCGCATTGAACACGGTATCCGGCGCGGAAAACACCCGGCCGAAAAACGAGGAGACGAAATGCCCGGTGATGCGGTAGCCCAGGCGGCTCGCCTCGATGGTCGCGCCCTCGTGCTCGAAATCCTCGATTTTCTCCAGAAACCCGTTTGCAATGAGATATTGTGGATCCCGCTCATGGATGAACATGCGCGACCAGACCTCCGGAACCAGCAGGCTCACATCATGATCGACGCGGAACTTCCTGCCGATGTGGCCGGCGGCGGTGGTGAAGCCGTGGTAACCGGTGACGAGATAGGAAACCAGCGCTGCGTTGAGGTCGTGGATGGGCAGCAGCGCGTTGAACGGCCCCTTGGTGAGCGCACCCTCGCTGCCGGCGCCGGTGGTGGACGGGCTCTTGCCTGTGAGCGAGGCGATGAAGTCCATGAACAACTCCGGCAGTTCCTGATAGTGGATCGGGTTGTAAACCGCCAGCGCGCGGATGCCGGCCTTTTCGTCCGGCGGATTGTTGCGGCGGCCGGCGAGCACCGAGTTGACGGGCATCGGCACCGGCGCTTCCAGCGGCAGGCGGCGGATGAACCGCGTGCCGAGAATGCTCAGGTAAAGCGAGCGCGGGTCCTCGAGGTCCGGCCGGTTCTGCAGGTAGCGCGGATTTTTCGTCGGCTTGCCATCCACCAGCCGCGGCTGGTTGGAGCTGATGACATAATCCGGTAGAGGCGCGGCGACAAACTCGCTGAGCATCCGCCGCAGCGGCGGGGTAAACTGCTCGAAGCGGATCGCATCCTTGAGCATCGCCCCGGCCTCGTCACGAGGGATCGGTTCGTAGTTGGAGAAGAAAACTCCGCCCTTGCTGAAATCGCTCTCGGTCTTCTTGTCGTAACCACGGATAATGGCGTCGTCCGGACGCTGGAACAGCCGGTATTCGCAGTTCTTGATGAACTTCAGCGAGGGATTGTTGACACCCGGATGCAAACCGCGGACCGCCTCATGCGGAACGACCAGCGAGGCGCTGATGTCATCCTCGGTCTGGATTTTTTTCGCCGGGGCGAAATCCTTGCGCACACTGAAGGTGCGCCACGTCCCATCCTCACTGAAACCGACCCGCAGGTATTGGGCCACCAGCCGCTGGCGGCGGTAGATCAACTGGCGGCCGGGCTGGCCGTTGATCAGATCCACGCTGAAACGATCACGCCAGTTTTCTCCCCAGTCGGGTTTGTAAAAACGCTTGATGAGCAGCACCAGATCCCTGACGGACGGGCTGATGGTGCCCAGCCACGCGTTGTATTCCGGAGTGAAGGCCGGACCCGGGGTGAGCAGGCGGATCACCGAGCCAAGCGAGCGTTCGGGGCTGAGCAGCGGCCGGCTTGGCTTGTCCGGATCCGGCGGCTCCGGGTAGCGGTCCTCGAAGTTGTGGCGGATGACGGCTTCCGCGGCGGCGAAATCGCCGTGAAAGTCCCTGACCAGCAGCGAGGCGGTGAACATCGCGTCCGAGATGGACTTGGAGATCTCGGACTTGCCGCCGCCGGAAACGGTGCAGGGTTTGTGGCAGAACGTTCCCTCCGCGGTGGTGCCGATGATCCGCCAGCGCATGCCTTCGCCGGGCTTCACCATTTCCACTTTGTAGCCGGAGGGCAGCACGTAGGTGATGCCGGGCTGAAGCGCGATCTGCTGCGGGCCGTCGGCATTGTTCCAACTGAGTTTCTGCCCCTGAAGATCAATGCGCACATCCTCCGGAACGTAATAGATGTCGCGGAATTTCTTGTCGATGCCGTAGCCCTCGGCCTGGAGGTCGAAGAGCTTGTAGTAGCGCGCGATCACCCCGCCGAAGGTGTGGTCCACGGTGGGGGCGAAATCGCTGAGCGCGAAGTCCTCGCCCAGATCATAACTCGGGAAGGCGATCGCTCCGCCGGCGTGCTCCTCCTCCGCGTTGCCAAAAAGATTGGCCGCATAGCTGATCTGGGTCTTCACCTCCTTCTTGCAATAGCCGTAATAGTTGTCGGCAATCAGGGTGACTACCACCCCGCGCTTGTCGCGGCAAGTGATCTTGAAGGCTCCGCCCTCGTTGTAGAGCTCGGACTCATCGGCATAACACATGCCATCGCGCTTCTGCCGCGCGGTGGCGGCGGCAACATGCGGCAGGCCGAGTTCCTTCTTGGTGAGGGTGACGAGGTGCGGCGCGAGGATCACACAACCGGTGTGGCCGGACCAATGCTGGGCATCGAGCCGCGAGTCGTTGTCCGGGAGATACGGGTCGCCGGCATTGCCGAAGATGCTCTCGACGAAGTCCAGGTTGCTGACGAGGTTTCCCGGGGCGAAAAACCGGATTTCCATCGATTTCTCGGGTGAGACTCCCGGGACTTCCGGCGCGACGACCGGCCGCAGCATCAGCGAGACAAAGACCCGCGCCGGAGCATGCGAGGTGCCGGTGAAGGGCAGCGTCATCAGGTCTTCCGGCGGCTGCAGCGCCGCGTTGAGGAGCCGGGCAAAGGTCTCCTTCGGCACCGCCTTTTTATCCGCTGGCACCGGCAATCCCCCCTCCGTCACATGGAACACACCCTCGGTGGTCCGCCGGTCGCTCGCGGGATTGTGGCAAACCCCCTGGTGCACACGGTAGGAACTCAGAATCGACGACTTGAACTCATCCTGATCCGGCGGCAGCGAGAGCATGCGGGCGATGCCGTGGCGCTCCGCCACCAGTGCGCCTGCCGGCAGCAGGTGCCTGCGCTCGGGAAAAACCTTGGAAGTGATTTCCGCGCCGAGATAGGCGTGCAGGAATTCGTCAATCGCCGCATCCACAGGGCACAGATAATCAGAGAGCAAGCGTGATTTTTCCTGAAAATTGGCAATCAGCGAGCGACCGAGATCAAGGAAAGGAAAATCCTCCTCGTTGCCGACGATGGCGCAGCCGCGGGCGGCGAGCTTGAGGTTCACGAATTCGCGAAGACGGTTCTCTTCCTCGGGCAAGGCAATCGCGGGGCCGCTGTGGGTGAAACCAATCTGGTCTTTGAGCTGGAGCATGATGGGGTCGCGCAGGTTTTGATCGCAGAAACGGTGAGCAGGCGCCGCGCCAAGCGGCAACCGAAATCGGCACTGTTCCTGAAGGCGCGGAAACGCTCAGAGCGTGAGCGCCGCCAGCAGCTTGGGATGGATTCCGCCGAAGCTGCCGTTGGAAAGCACGGCGACGACATCGCCGGGCAGGGCGTCGGCCGTGACGCGGGCGATGATGGATTCCACATCCGGCAGGTAGTCGCCATGGCCGCCGAGGCGGGCGACGTCGGCGGAGAGTTTCACGGGATCGAGGCGGTCGTTTTCCGGGATTTTTTGCAGGTCCGGCATGGCGGCGATGACGGCGAAATCGGCGAGGGCAAGGGCTTCGGCGAGTTCGTTTTGGAAAACGGCGCGGCGCGTGGTGTTGGATCGCGGTTCGAAAAGGATCCAGAGGCGGGAATGAGGGTGGCTCTGGCGCAGGCTTTGCACCGCGAGCCGGATGGCGGTGGGGTGGTGCGCGAAGTCATCGATCACCTTGATGCCGCCGGCCTCGCCGCGGAGCTCCTGGCGACGGGCGACACCCTCGAAGGATTCGAGGCCGGCGCGGATTTCATCGGCTGTCAGGCCGGCGAAGGTGGCGGCGGCGGCGGCCATGGCGGCGTTGCGGACATTGAATTCGCCAGACATGCGGACGGAATACGGGACTTCGCCGAGGGTGAAGGAGCTGCGGTCCGTCTCGTAGTGGATGTCTCCGATGCGCAGGGCGCAGGTTTCCGCCAGCCCGACGGTGGTGATGGGGCAGGGCGCACCGGTGGCGACTTCGAGGCAATTCGGCTCGTCGCCGTTGATGAAGGCCATGCCCTTGCGCGGGACGATGTTGAGCAGGCGGCGGAAGGTGAGCTTGATCTCATCGAGCGAGTCATAGATATCCGCGTGGTCGAACTCAATGTTGTTGATGACCACGCATTCCGGCAGGTAGTGGAGAAACTTCGAGCGTTTGTCGAAAAACGCGGTGTCATACTCGTCGCCCTCGAGCACGTTGAATTCGGAGTCGGTGAAAAGCGCGCCGCAGCCGAGGTTTTTCGGCAGGCCGCCGATCATGAATCCCGGATCGCGGCCGGCCTGGCGGAGCAGCCATGCGAGCATCGCGGAGGTGGTGGTTTTGCCGTGGGTGCCGGAAACGACGAGATTGCGTTTCCCGCGCAGGAAGTGCTCTTTCATCACCTCGGGCAGCGAGTGATAGAGCAGCTTGCGGTCGAGCGCGGCCTCGGCCTCCGGATTGCCGCGTGAAATGGCATTGCCGATGATGACCACGTCCGTATCGGCGGGAATGTTCTCCTCGCGGTAGCCTTCGGCGATGGGGATGCCCTGGCCGCGCAGGAAATCCGACATCGGCGGATAGACGTTGGCATCGGAACCGGTGACGGTGAAGCCGCGTTGTTTCATGGCGGCGGCGACGGCTCCCATGGCGGTGCCACAGATGCCGGTGAAGTGGAAACTGGATTTTTCTGACATGCGGGAGCGCGAGGCTAGGTGGCGGAATCCGCCCTGCCAACCCGGAATAAGCCGAATGAAATGAAAATCGCTTTTCCGGCGTTTCATGCAACGTTAGCGAAACTTCCCATGAAACGCCCCGCCCTCATTCTCGGATCCCTGCTTGCCCTGCTTGTTGCCGCCGCCGCCCGGAATCCACCCGGCATGAAGGAGCTCCGGATCGGCGATCCCGCGCCTGATTTCAAATTGATCGGCATCGACGACAAGTTCATGCAGCTCGGCGATTTCAAGGATGCGAAGTTCCTCGCCGTGGTCTTCACCTCGAACCACTGCCCGGTTTCCCATGCCGCGGAGCCCAGGCTGATGAAACTCTATCAGGAATACAAGGACTGCGGGCTCGGGATCGTCGCCATCAATCCGAACCACCCCGAGGCGCTGCGCCCGGACGAACTCGGATATGGGAAATACAGCGACAGCTTCCCTGAAATGAAACTCTACGCCAAGGAGATGGGCTTTCCGTTTCCCTTCCTCTACGATGGCGAGACGCAAGCGGTGGCCATGGCCTACGGCTGCCTCGCCACACCGCATGTCTTCCTCTTCGACCAGGACCGCAAGCTGCGCTACAAGGGCTGGATCGATGACTGCCGCTTCCCGGGTGATGAGCATGTGAAAAACCCCGACCTCCGGAACGCCGTGGCCGCCCTGGTCGCGGGACAGCCGGTGCCGGTGGAAATCACCCGTCCGATCGGCTGCTCGACGAAGTGGCGCATGAAGAAAGCAGAGGTTCTCAAGGATGACGAAAAGTGGGCGGCGGTGCCGGTTTCCATCGACCTGATCGATGCCGCGGGCGTGGCCGGACTGCGGGCGAATCCGACCTCGAAATACCGGCTGATCAATGTCTGGTCCACCACCTGCGCGCCCTGCGTGGAGGAATTTCCGGGCCTTGTCAGCGTGGCCCGCCGGATGGGCCTGCGGCCTTTCGAACTCGTCACCATTTCCACCGACCTGCCGGAGGACAAGCCCAAGGCCGAGGCCTTCTTGAAACGCTTCCGCGCCGGACTGCCCGGACACTTGAAGGCGGGCTTGGAAAAAGAAGGCCGCGCCACCAACAATTTCCTCTACACCGAGGCCAGCATGGATGCGCTCATCCATGCGCTCGACCCCGAATGGACCGGGCCGCAGCCGCACACGATCCTCGTCAAGCCCGGCGGTGAAATCGCCTTCCGCCATACCGGCAAAATCAGCGAGGCGGAGCTGTTGGCGAAAGTCCTCGAAGTGCTGACTCCCTACTACCAGCCGGCAAAATGATCCGCTGGCGCAGCCGCCTCAGAATCCCGGCGCGGCAACCGTCGCATTGTCGCGCTCCTCGATGCGGACGCGAAGAATGCGGTCGGCGATTTCACGCGTCATCTCGGCTAACAGAAGCCAGAGGTGCGAGCCCTCGCGATAGTCGGCCGGGGCGATGTGCTTGACGCGGCCGGCGTGGGTGGAGAGTTGATAGCATTTGCGGAACGAGCGCCCGGAAGCGTCCTCCGGATTGTAAACGGCGATGGCATGGCCGCCATTGCGGTTCATCACCGTGAAACACGGGACATCGGTCGGGCCATCGCCGACATAGACCATGTTTTCAAACGGGATCGGCCGCTGGTCGGCGGGCATGTGGTCGTTCACGTCCTGGTCGTAGCGCAGCATGCCCTTGTTGATGCGAAACAGGAACTGGGTCTTGGTGGTGTGCGAGATGACGCGTTTCGGAAAGCTGATGCGTCCTTCCGAATCCTCGCCGAACTCGCAACCGAACATCGCTTTGACATGAGGTTGCAGCCGCGAGCCTTCGAGCAAGGCCTTGAGCCCGGAGGAAATGATGTAATGTTCCACCTTGATGCCAGCGAGTTCGTGTTCGGGCGTGAGCGCCGCTTTCGGCAAGGCATCGAACAACTCGGGCAGGCCGGGGAAAAACCGCAGGCCGCCACCCAGTTCAGCGAGGCGGGCGTTAGTCACGTTGTCCATGCCGAGGTAATCGAGCAGGCATTTCATGTAGGCCAGCTCGCCATCCCACCGCTGCTCATGGACCAGCGCGTTGCACTTTTTCCAAAACTGCCCGGGATCAATTCCGAACTCGGGAAACAGGACATCATCCTGCATGTAGCGCGGGCTGAGCGTCTGGTCGTAATCGTAAACTAGAGCAATGATGTTTTGGGGAGCGGCCATCGACGCTGGAAGGCAAGCAAGCGCGACGCCAGGCGACAAGGCGGAAATCCGGCAGGCATTCAATCAGGGCTGGGCCCGGACCTGGCTGAAGGTCGCCGTGCAGAGCTCCGAAGTTCCGCTGCTCACCGAGAAACCGATGTAGCAGTTGGTTCCCAGGGTCAGAATCTGGCGGTTGACAAAGCCGATGTGCTGCCAATTGCGACCGTCCCCGCTTCGGGAGGCAACGACCGTGCTACCCACCCGTTTCAAGCGCAGCCAGAGATTGGCCAGGGATCCGGTCGGGCCGGCGGTATGAATCGAGGCCGCACCCGCGCGGCTGCGGCGAATCCAGTGGTGGCCGCCCGCGCTATCGACGCCGATGAAGCCGTGTTTCGCATTCGCGGCCAGGGAATCCCTGATCATTAAGCCAATCCGCGAGGACTTGCCGGCGTTCTTCATCGCGTCGATTCGCACGATCATTTCGCCACTTCCACTGAGGGTCTGCCAGACGAAGTTTCCGGTGTCCGCCGTGCCCAGCAGCGTCCCGGAACCCTGGACCGTGAAGAGGCCCGAAGCGGCGAAGGATTCGGCGGCCGGATTGGCCGCGCCGATGAGCGTTTTACTCCATGGCAGCGGCAGGGTGCCCGCACTGACTGGGGGCTTCGCTGCCAGATTGATCGAAACCAAGGCGGTGTTGGAGCTCACCTTGCCGTCGCTAACCTTGAAAGTGAAGGAATCCGCGCCGGTCGCGCCGGATTTGGGAGTGTAGGTCAGATTCGGTGCCTGGCCTGACAAAGCCCCCTTCGCCGGAGCGCTTGAAATCTGATAGGTGAGCGCGTCGCCATCCACATCGGCGGCGGCAAGCACGATGACCGAGGCCTGGCCCTCGCTGCCGGCCACCATTTGTCCGGAGGCCGCCGGCGGATCATTGACGGGCGTGATGGTGATCGAAACCGTGGCGGTGTTGGAGTCCACCTTGCCATCACTCGCCCGGAACCTGAGGGAATCCGTGCCGTTCGCATTCGCATCGGGCGTGTAGGTCAGATTCGGCGCGATGCCACTGAGCTTTCCCTTGAGCGGGCCGCTCACGATTCCAAAAGCGAGCGGATCGCCGTCGGAGTCGCTGGCGGACAGCGCGATGACCATGGCCTTGTCCTCGGTGGTGGTCAGGGATCGGGCGGCAGCCACCGGTGCCTGGTTCACCGGCGCGGGGGGCGTGGAAGTGCCGGAAACAAGACTCAATTCCGCGACATTGCAGTCCTCATAACCGTTGACTTCCGTGATTTGCCGGAGCCTCACATAACGCCCGCTTCTGGAGGTGAAGGTCACGGTCTTTTCGGCCTTGGAATTGGCAAAAACCCCGGTGGCCGCGGCACTGCCCCAGCTGCTGCCATCCATGCTCACGTAAAACTCATAACGGGCGATATTGCCCACCGTGTAGGAATCCTGCCGCGGCAAGTAACGGAATCCGCCGATCAACTGGACGGCACCAAGATCAATCTGCAGTTCGTGAGGCGGCGGTTTGGTGCCTGCCGTCCATGCGGTGTGCCAAAAAGTCTGCGGATCACCGTCAAACGCGAGGAAGGCCCGATAGCCAGGCGTCTCCTCGCTATCCACGTAACGCAAGGTCCAGCCCGCCGGAGAAACCTCGCCCTTGGGAACTTCACCGCCCGTCGGCGGGTCCGGCGTCACCGGGATCTGATAGGAAATCTCATTGGACGGATTGCTTTGAAGACCGGCCTGATTGACCGCCCTCACCGCGAAATAATACCTCTGCCCCACCTGAAGGCCGGCCACGCTCGCCGTTGTGGCGCTCGTTTCCACGGTGTTGGAATACTGGCCGGATCGGGTGCCATAACTCAGCCGGTAAGCGGTGACGTTGGATTCAGGGTTTCGATTCCACCCCAGGATCAGAACAGGGGCGCTGAGGCATGGGTCGACCAGTCCGAAAACCGCCGCCATGCACACACCCGCGATCGCCCACGGGCGATGAAAGGCGCTTCCACGGATTCCGGGAGCGTGCCGGAAATGCTCGTCAATTGGAAAATCAATCAATCTCTTTTGAATCGGACGGGGGAACGTAAGTAACTGCATTTTAGGGACTTGCTGGAGGGGAAATCTTGCTCGACCCCTTGCCGGGACGAGCTTCAAACTAGAATCAAGAAGTCAAATGCCCGATCCCGCCGAGGCCGACAATCTAATTTTCCCTAACATCCTGATTTTCCTTATTATGCTCGAAAAACCAAGGTGTACAGGTGGCCCGCGCCCCCGGTGCCGAACGGATCTCCGGATTCGGACTTGCCCCGGCGGGGAAGGCTGATGAGTCTGCGGGTAACCTAATGAAGCCGTATTTTTGCGATTGCCACCACTTGTTCGCCGTGAACTGGCCCTTCCTGGCGGGTTTCGTCTGCAGACTCATCCACGGTGTGGCCAGCGGCGCGGGAGTTCCCCTGCCGATCTCCCAGATGCTGGACGACGGCCAGCTTGCGATCTAACATTTTCACCCGAAACTCCCATGACCCTCGCACCATCCATCCGCTCCCTGATTCCACTGGTCATCGGGCTTGGCGTCGGCGGCGTGGGAGCCACTCTGTTTCTGCAAAGCATGCCCGGTGCCGAAGGCTCGCCCGAGGAACGCGCCGCCAAACTGGAGGTCGAACTGAAACGCGCCAACCACCGCATCGCCGCGCTGGAGGCGGATCCCCGCAAGCGG